>CAZUYF010000347.1:0-1517 GCA_964624675.1 uncultured bacterium | reverse complement strand
ACGTGCTGCTGAGTCTTCATAAACAGTACCAGCTGCTCGGCGGCACCCTGTGTATACCTGCCCGTGAGTAGAATTATTGGGTTTGTGAACTGCCAGATACCATTTTTGTATGCCCATACCTGAAGCATGTTGCCCATGTCATTTCTTCCGGGACCCACTCTGAAAACTCTGTAGTAAGCAATAGCAGACTCATCAATAAATCTTCCGCAGGTGTAGTACGCGTTGCTTTCAATACCGCTTTCACCGCACATGCGGAGGTCGAAAATAAGACCGCTGCAATCTTCAACCGTATAAGTTGCCGAGAAAAAACTGATCCAGTTGTATCCGCTGCCCAGGCTGCTTATGTATATGTAGCCCAGGTTATCGGCAATAGTCGGGTTAAGCTCTATTGCCCCGAAAATATCGAATGTTACGCCGGGAGGAGTTACGCTGGGGGAAGTCCAGCACCGTATGTACTCCAGCCACACAGTTAGATCCCAGTTGACGAAAGCACCCTGGTTCCAGCTTTCCATCCTGGTACCATCTGAATCCCGCAGAGCCAGGTTCTGATCCTGCAGCTCTCTCAGCATCTGAAGGCAGAGATTCGCAAGCTCATCCCTGCTGGTAAGATTGGTAGCGGCTTCCCTGTATTTCTGGTAAGCCTCGTCCCAGTTCACATCCTCCCTCACGAAAAAGCAGGCGTAGTGACTGTCTACCAGATCCCAGACAAGTCTGTATTCGGAGAAAAGTGAATCCGGTTCGCCAACGCTGCAGGGATCGGTAATGCAGCCTGACATGCCCGAAACCAGCAGAGCAATGCCTGCGGAAATAGCAAGTGATACGTATTTAAATGTTCTTATCATTCTCATCCAGTGTTTAAATGAATTCATGATCCGGGTGTTCAATCAGCAGCTTTAGCATAATAGTGTTGTGGTGAAAATGCAATAAATTCCGCTCTTTCCCGTCCATAAGAAAAGGCGAAGGGAAACAACTGGATATGAACCATCAGCGAAAATCGGCAATGGCGGAGTTTTTTCATTGCAACTACAGTCGCCTTGTCAGCTATGTCAGAGGCATGATCGAAGATTCCGCCCACAGAAGCAGCGAGGACATTGTGCAGGATGTAATACTGAGCATCCTCGACAGGCCGGATATAGTGGCGCCCATATCCGACATGTCAGCCTACGTCTTTCGCGCCCTTCGAAACAGGATCATCGACTTCTACAGAAATCCTGCAACGGAGACCGTTTCGCTTGACATGGAGGATGAGAACGGACTGAGCCTTTTCGATGTGCTTCCGGACGCGAAGTATGATCCGGAAGGTTCCTATCACAGGCATGCTCAGCACCGGCTTGTTTTCGATCTGATCCGGGAACTCCCCGAAGCCCAGCTGGAAGTAATAATTGAAACCGAGTTCAACGGCAGAACTTTCCGAGAGCTTTCAAGACTCTGGGACGTTCCGCTGGGAACGCTTCTCGCTCGAAAGCACCGCGGTATCAGGGCTGTTCGGCAGAAGCTTGAAAAGATGCAGGAGGTAA
>CAZUYF010000346.1:0-1637 GCA_964624675.1 uncultured bacterium | reverse complement strand
CATGATGACTCCGATCAGGCAGGAGAATGTCTGAACCAGGTACTTGAGGAGATTGCACTTGAATACAGTGGAATTGAAGATGGAATATTAATCCGGATGGAGAATGAGACTGTCAGAATCGGAGCTCTGGATTATGAAACCGGCCTGAGGATTGCCGATCTGCTTCTTGCGCTTCCCCATGGAGTAGAGAAAAAAAGTGGTGTAATTAAAGGATTGGTAGAAACTTCCGTTAACCTGGCCATTGTCTCAATGAGTGATGAAGAATTCAATGTTGAACTTACTGTAAGAAGCCCGATCGCAAGCGCGAAGAAGGCTCTTGGCAATAGAATAGCTGCTGTTGCCCGGCTTTCCGGATGCAGTTTCAGCACAGGAGGCTCCTATCCCGGATGGATGCCTGATTCGAATTCCACATTGCTTGAAAAACTGATTGAAATTTATACCGAAGTATCAGGACGTAAACCTGAAGTTGAATCTGTCCATGCCGGGCTTGAATGCGGCATAATCGGTGAGCGGATAGGCAATATGGACATGATATCGATGGGTCCTGATATAAGGGATGTTCATATACCGGGAGAGAGAGCCAGTATTTCTTCACTTCAGCGTTTCTGGAAGTTCTTCTTGTACTTACTTGAAACTCTGGACTAGGGGGCTCGGGGATGCAGGAAAACATGGATTTCAAGCGAATGCTCAGTGAGAGATGGAAGCAGATCTCAGAAGAGATGTTCACAGTCAGCGACACTCCGGAAGACTGGGTATCTCTTACCGATCCTCAGGTCGGACTACTTGAGCGCAACGGTAACTCATCCGAAGACTGGTCCGGCGTAAGAGTATTCAGAAACGCCGAACTTGATTCCGTTCTGAATTGTGTTTTCAAAGGTGAGGTCAGGATAGCCATGACTCCGGCTGAGATTGAAGGCAGCATGGTTTATCCCATTCTCATTAACAGCTGCCTTGAGGATGTGGAAGCTCTGCCCGGATGCAGGATAGTATCCACCAGCCTTCTTCGTAATCTTTGCATAGGAGAGGGCGCCGTTATAGAGAACTGCGGTAGAATCATTTACGAACATGGTTCCATGTGCGGCAGTGGAACCGGGCTTGAACTGGGTGTTGAGACCGGGGAGAGGAATGTCCCTTCTTCCCCCTGCCTTTGCAGAGATATTGCAGCGATACTCTCAGGGGGCAGTGAACGAGTTGATCATCTTTCTGTCTACCGTACGTTTCTCGATGGGTTTCTATCGGAGCTGAAATCGAGAAAAAGCGGGATCATCGGGAAAGCCTGCATTATTCAGGACACGCCTGTTCTGGAAAACTGTTTTATCGGTTCCTGGGTTTCCATACTCAACGCCTGCGCGGTGAGGAACAGTACCGTGCTGGGCGGGGAGTTGAATCCAGCTTCAATACTGGACGGGGCCCTTGTAAGGGATTCCATATTGAAATGGGGCTCAAGAGTTGATTCGATGGCTATTGTAGAGAAGTCCGTAGTCGGTGAAGCATCAGTTGTCGAGAAGCACGGCAAGCTTACTTTATCCTTCCTGGGACCTAATTCGGTACTTGCAGAAGGTGAGATAACAGCATCACTTGTCGGTCCTTTCACATCGTCTCATCATCAGTCTCTCCTTATAGCTGCCAGATGGCCT
>CAZUYF010000345.1:0-1669 GCA_964624675.1 uncultured bacterium | reverse complement strand
GCCGTCGCCTTTCTGTCTGACGATTTCACCGCTAACAGAAGCCTTCTCAATTATCACATCCCTTGAGACGAATGTATCTGCTGAAAGCCTGGACGGCATATGCTCAATGAAACGGACTGTTACGCCTGTCTCTCTGCTCCACCTTATGAAATCCCCTATCTCATCATCGTTGATATCTCTCATGACTACGCAGTTTACCTTGACTGGGTCAAGACCTGCGTCAAATGCTGCTGCAACAGCATCTTCAATATCTTCAAGACGTATATCCCTTCTGGAGATACGACGTATCCTGTCATCCCTGAGACTGTCCAGGCTGATGTTCACCCTCTCGATTCCGGCAGCGGCAAGCTGCTTCGCCATACCGCGGAGCAGGAGCCCGTTTGTTGTAAGCACAAGCTCACCGGGATGCAGAGAAGAGATGCCGCGCACAATATCCAGGACACCTTTTCTTACAAGCGGCTCCCCCCCGGTTATTCTTACTTTTCTGATATCAGCGGCCTTCATGATTATCCCGCAAAGACGGATAGTCTCATCCACAGAGAGAATGTCACTATGAGACACCAGTGGAACACCTGATTCAGGCATACAGTAAATGCACCTGATATTGCACCTGTCCGTGACTGAAAGCCTGAGGTAGTTAATTTCTCGCCCCATTGAATCCCTCATGAGAACGCAAGCTCCCCTGCAGTGGAACTGAAAAAGTGGAAAGGAAGGGTTTCTCCGGCCTGAATACTCAGTTGATCGGAGTCGACTATTGCGAGGGCATTAACATTTACTGTACTCATCAGATCCCCCGAACCCGAAGAATCAGGATGATGAAGCTTCCAGGAATCGCCTTCCCTGTAAGCGATTACCCTGAGGAAATGCAGCCTGCCGGGTTTCTTCCGGTAATCAGAGGTTATCTCACCATGATATGTCCGCTTATGGTATCCCTTGAAGCCGGATCTTTTCCGGAGGAGCGGGAGTACGTACTCCTCGATCGACACCATTACGGACACAGGGTTGCCCGGGAGCCCGAAGACCGGATTACCCGCAGTACTGCTGCCGAATGTTAATGGTTTGCCAGGTTTCTGGGCGACCATCCTGAAATGCAGCTTCACGCCAAGGGATTCAAGGACTGATGGAACGAAATCCTTCGTGCCTTTCGAAACTCCTCCCGCTACTATAAGGATATCGCTGCAACTCAGGAATTGCCCGAAAGACGCCCTGAGGGAATCGGGATCATCAGCGGAATGAACAGACAATGCGACGGGAAAACCGCTCATTGAAAGCTGAGAAGTAATCAGCGGCAGATTAGCGTTTCTTACCTGCCCCGGTGACGGTATCCAGGTGGGGGAAACTATTTCAGTTCCGGTAGTTACTACGGCAATACTGGGTTTTCTATAGACAGGCAGTACGCCCCTTCCAGCCATTGCCGCTATTCCCATGTGCTGCTGAGAAAGTCTCGTGCCGTGTTCCAGCACCAGCTGCCCCTTTTTAATGTCTTCACCTTTCCAGCAGATGTTCGCTCCCTCAGGCGGCACTTTTTCGAGGTGCAGAATGGAATTTTTAACGACGGATTCCTCGACGATCACTATCCTGTCTGCCCCTTCGGGCAGTATGGCTCCGGTCATTATCGGGCATGCAATACCCGGTTTTACTCTGATTTCTCTGGCATCACCAGCGGTGA
>CAZUYF010000344.1:0-1690 GCA_964624675.1 uncultured bacterium | reverse complement strand
TTCCGGATGGTTTCCAGGATATCGATGTGCAATAGTTGGCGATAAGTATCATGACCGGATTTCAGGTGTAGTTTGCAGATAAGAATAATCGTAATGGCTATAGCGATAATGACTCAGTTTCTTATGGAACTGACAGCTGGCCGAGTGTTCGTTGCTCCCTCTCTATTACCCTTTGTACTCGTATATCTTTCGGAGAACTACGAAAAGATGTGGGCGGTGAACGGAGCTTTCTGGTCCGGTCTTTGTCTAGATTTACTTCTGCACCAACCTCCTGGTTCATCATCTCTTGCTCTTCTTGCAGGGCTGTATGCGGCGAAGGCCTTCAGTAAGCTTTCATCCGGAGAGGGGAAAGGTTACCTCCTAAGTATGACTGCCATAGCTGTATTGGTCTCCGATACGGTTTTCATACTTGTTGCGACGCGGCCCCTTGGTTCCGGTTTCAGTTCAGTACTGCTTCTTGTCATTCCAAGGATGATATTTTCTGTGATCATTGGAGCACTGCTCCTCACTGTAACCGATTGGATTTCGGAAATGAGATCCAGAAAAGTCACAGGGTAAGTTCATGCTGAGAAAAGAGAAACAGTGGTCTTCACTGGCATTTTTGCTTTTTACACTGCTTCTCTTCATGATACTCGGGGGAAGGCTGTTCTACCTCCAGATACTAAAAGGAGATTATTACAGAGGCCTGTCCAGTCAGAACCATATCAGAGTAGTGACGAAGCCGGCCCCCCGCGGACTGATAAGCGACAGGAACGGAGTGATTCTCGCGGACAGCAGACCATCCTTTATCGTAACCGCTGTACCATCGGAGTTCGACAGCGCAAATACCGGGCAGGTCGCCTCGCTGCTTGACATACGGGAAGAAGCTCTATCCAGTATTATGAATCAGGCCTCATCTGTTCCCCATAGACCTGTTGTCCTGCGGGCGAGTATGAGTGTTGAAGATGTAAGCTCAATTGCAGAGTGCATCTATCGTATTCCAGGTATTCTTATAGATGTTGCTCCTCAGAGGCGCTATCATAGACCTGAGGAATTCTGTCATATCATAGGATACGTTGGACTCTCGGACGATCCTGAATCCTTCAGAGGAGAAATAACCGGGAGAACCGGAATCGAATTCAACCTGAACGAAACACTGCGTGGAAGCCCTGGATTGCACCGTGAAGTTGTTGATGCAATGGGGAGAGTCGTTGAGGAATACAGGGGAACAGGTTCCGACGAGCCCGTACCCGGGACGAATGTTGTTATTACCATTGACGCGGAGCTTCAGAGAACAGCTCTTGAACTCCTGGAGAAAACTGCACTGCCCGGTGCCGTAGTTGTCATCAATTATATGAATGGAGAAATTCTCTGTGCAGTCTCTTCTCCTTCGTTTGATCCAAACATGTTTTCAAGGGGAATATCGCAGGATGAGTGGGATGCACTTTTACAGAATCCAGCGAACCCGCTGTACTGCAGAGCATGGACAGCATCCTACCCGCCTGCTTCCACCTTCAAGATAGTAACTGCCTACTGGCTTCTCGCTGAGGGTCTTATCAGCGAGAATACCATGCCTGCGCCATGTTACGGGTCACTTACTCTCGGGGACACTGAATTCGGATGCTGGACTGCCCATGGAAGGTTGAATGTCATCTCATCACTGGCGCGGTCATGCGATGTCTTCTTCTACAGAACAGCACAGCTGGGATCG
>CAZUYF010000343.1:0-1711 GCA_964624675.1 uncultured bacterium | reverse complement strand
TGTATAACCGGAGACCACAGCACTCCCTGCCCGATGAAACTTCACAGCTGGCACCCGGTGCCTGTTCTTATTCACGGAGGACCCCAGAGGTCGGGCTACAGCTCTGCGTTTTCCGAGAAGCAGGCCTGCGCAGGAGCGCTTGGCTCGTTCATGTCAACCGATATTCTCACCCTTCTTCTGGCATCTGCCGGGAAACTGGCCAAATTCGGCGCCTGATGAGATGAAGTTAAGCAGCGCCCTTGTTGCACTGTCAGGAGGGGTCGATTCCTCTTATGCACTTAACCTGTGCATCGAGCGTTTCAGTCATGTAAGAGCAGGATACGTCGATACTGCAGGTCGCGGTATTCCTCTGGAAGTTGAGAATACCGCTGGTGCAGCAGGAGTGGAGCTTGTGGTGGTAAACGCTGCAGAGAGATTCCGGCGTGAAGTCATTCTCTGGTCTGAAGAGATGCTGCTGAAAGGCCTGACACCAAATCCCTGCGCCAGGTGCAACGCAAGAGTCAAACTCCTCTCCCTGCATGAAATCCTGAAACCTTCTGAAGTACTTGCCACAGGGCATTATGTCCGGAGGGACGGAGATCTGATAAAACGCGGTTCTGACGCGAACAAAGATCAGAGTTATTTCCTTTCCCTTGTAGAAAACAGAGTACTGAGAGATTGCATTTTCCCTCTGGGAGACATGCTGAAAGAATATGTCCGCAGCGAGGCCATGCGTCTGAAAATCCCTTTTCGGAGAAAGGAAAGCATGGACCTCTGCTTCAACCTCTCAAGGGGAGAGGATAAATCTGGAAGTGTGATGGATATCTCCGGCAGGGAAATCGGCAGACATACCGGTACAGGTAATTACACCGTGGGTCAGAGGAAGGGACTCGGAGCCTATGGAGCACGGATGTATGTAGTTGCTGTTAATTCTTCTGATGGAACCTTAACAATAGGCGGAAGGAAGGATCTCCTTTCAACTGGATGCACCGCAGTGGATATGAACTGGTTCCGGGAACCACCAGCTTTTCCCTATGAAGCCCTTGTACAGACCAGATACAGGAGGAAACCCGTACCGGCAATTCTTGAATACAGAGATGGAATCCTTCATATTGAATTTGCAAGACCAGAAGAAGCTGTTGCTCCGGGGCAGGTCTGTGCTGTATATCTGAACACTTCGGTAACTGGAGGTGGGATAATATCCTCAACTGAACAGCCTGATTGGATAAGTAATGCAGAGTAAACAAATCAGTGAGATACTAAGACTGAAGGACGAGAAAGATGCAGTGATTCTTGCACACAGCTACCAGCCGCCGGAAATACAGGATATCGCTGATCATGTTGGAGATTCCCTGGAGTTGAGCAGGAAAGCGGCATCAACCGAATCCGGGGTGATCGTTTTCTGCGGCGTTAAATTCATGGCTGAAACAGCACATATTCTCTCTCCTGACAAAACTGTTCTTCTACCTGAGCCTGATGCCGGGTGTCCCCTTGCGGACTGTATTGAGGTTCCTGCTCTCAAGTCCATGCAGGAGTTGTATCCCGATGCTCTGACAGTTCTTTACGTTAACTCCCCGGCCGATGTAAAAGCGGAAAGCTACGCTTGCTGCACTTCTGCGAATGCACTTGCTGTTGTTGAAAGTGCGCCCTCTGATGAAATTATTTTCGCTCCCGACAGGAACCTTGGGACTTTCATATCAAGACAATCTGACAAGACCATCCATATCTGGAA
>CAZUYF010000342.1:0-1723 GCA_964624675.1 uncultured bacterium | reverse complement strand
CCTGCGGATCCAGTTGTTTCAGATGGAAACTGGGCTGGAACACTATCATTGTCCGGCGAATCAGTAACCTTCTCAGTAGATGGGAATCATGTCAGGAATCTCCAGGTTACCTTCATTTACTGGGACTCTTCTCTTCCCACTGATACCGTTGTATGGACCCCTGACGATGTTTCGATTTCAGGCAACGAGTTTCATATGACTGACACACTGAGCGACGGATATTACAGTTATTCAATGAGTATAGGGGGGACATTTGATCCTCCGTCCAGTGTTTCCGGCATGTTCGGAACGACTGGAGCATATGACAGTCTTGGTATTCATCATACAACCAGTGATTCCTGCTCATGGTCCGGCAGCCATGAATAAGACATTCCTGCACGCTGCGGTACTGACAGTAATTATGCTGGCGGGTTGTGGCAGCGGGGAGGGTGATGGAGAAGCCACCGCCATTCTGATAGAGAAGGCTGGAGCGATAGAGTCCGGTGATACCCGAGATCCGAATCATAGCGATCTTGCATATGACGCATACGAATTCGAGGCTCAAACGTTTGATCTGGTGCGCCTTGAAGTTGTAGCGGAAGGATTTTCACCTCTTCTGAAGCTTATGGAAGTCTCGACAGGAGCCGTGATCGCGGAATGGGATCCGCAGTATGGGACAGGTGATGCCCTGACGTACACGATCGCCGGAGCAGGGATCTATGAGGCTCGTATCTATGCTATGGAGGGTGGTACCGGAGATTATACACTGACCATTTCGGTGACACCCTAGGCTATTGAGTTTTCCGAAAAAACATAGATTGGACATTATCATCTTTATTCTGCAGAATTAACTCTGAAAAGAGTTCTTTTAACATAAGGAGTATTTCATGAAAAAACTGTTCATTTCAGCTGCGTTCATCCTTCTGGTTTTATCCTGCGGAACCAATGACCCCACAGGATCATCATCCTCCACCGATGCGGAATTCTATCCGATGACTGTTGGCAATCAGTGGGTTTACTCTCGCTTGGGAACAATGATGGATGGTGGAACTATCACCGGTACAATAACGGGAAGCTGCACCCTGGAAATTACGGGGACGGAGACACATTCGGAAGGTTTCGATGTGTTCTTGCAGGAGCACCAGGTTACCGATACAATAGTAATCAGTTCACAGGTTACGATAATAGACACAACCTACACAAACTATCTCCGCGTCACGGACAGCGGTTTGTTCGGTTACCCTCATCTTACCGATACCGATTCTTCATTCTCAGTACCTTTCCCTATTATCAGCGGTGCTGTATGGACCTTCTCGGATGAACCGCCCATGACAGGCACTATCCTCTCCACCAGCGTGGATGTAACCGTAAGCGCCGGAACGTTCGAAGACTGTATTGAATTTCAGCTGACCTGGTTCGAAGGAGGGAATACCGTCAGCAATACTACGGACTTAGCAAGGAACGTTGGAAAAGTAAGGAATGTGTTCATACAGAGTGCGGGTTCGATGGTAATAACTATCAACGAGGAATTGCAATCGTATACCGTCAGCGTTTATTAGGATACATGAGTTAGTGCTTTGAAGCTGATAGATATCCACATGATTGAAAATCAGTCTCTTAGTAATTCAGATTGCGTTACAGGGACGGCATGCAGCCCGAGCCTGTTCGTCGGGAGGTCAGATGGGTAACTGGACTTCGGCTCAGACAATAGTCTTTTTAGCACCCTTCGTGCTGGTACTTATTG
>CAZUYF010000341.1:0-1738 GCA_964624675.1 uncultured bacterium | reverse complement strand
ATCAATGGGGATGTCTGGCATACGATGGTGATGGCAATTGGAGGAAATCATATAACTTCCGATATCACCCATGGATTGAGTTTGTCGCTTGACCAGGCAGAGAAAGTAAAGATTCAGCACGGTCATGCAATGAAATCTGAAATTTCAGAAGACGAAGTATTTCATATTCGTCCCTTTGGAGATGATGCAGAAGCAGAATACCGCAGACAGAAATTGGCTATGATAATTGAGGCTCGCGTAGAAGAAATGTTCAGCTATGTGATCCAGGAGATCAAACGTTCCGGATATGATGGATTACTGCCAGCAGGAATGGTATTGACAGGTGGAACGAGTTCACTGCCCGGTATCAGCCAATTTGCGCGGAGGATGTTCAACTTTCCGGTCAGGGTAGCCCAACCGGAAAACCTGCTGGGAATGACAGATCAGCTTTATGATCCCGCATACTCAACTAGTGTTGGCTTATTAGAATGGACGGTGTTAATGAACACAATATCATACGAAAAAGACAGTTACAGGAAGCAGATGTATGATGAAACAGTTAGCTGGAGTAAAGTAATTGATTTTCTCAGGCGTTTGCTTCCTTAAGCAATGACCACACAACAAATGCAAGTCTAGGACAGAGGAGATAACTATGGACCCCATCAAAGAAACAGAATCATTTGCAAGGATAAAAGTAGTTGGTGTTGGCGGAGGTGGATGCAATGCCGTAGACCGGATGATAGATGCCGGGCTTACAGGCGTTGAATTTATCGCTGTTAATACAGACGCCCAGGCTTTACTGCGTTCCAAAGCGCCAATACAAGTCCGCGTAGGAGATAAACTTACCCGCGGATTGGGTTCTGGGGGCGATCCCGGCGTTGGACGGGATGCAGCAGAAGAATCTGCAGACGATCTTTACGGCATTTTGAAAGGCGCAGATATGGTCTTCATCACAGCCGGCATTGGCGGTGGGACCGGAACCGGCGCGTCTCCAATTGTAGCCCAGGCAGCGAGAGAGATCGGTGCTCTGACGATCGGGGTTGTTACCCGACCGTTTACATTTGAAGGCACGCAGCGTATGCAAACAGCCGAAGAGGGCATTACGCTTCTAAAAGATCAGGTTGATACGCTAATCGTCATTCCTAATGACCGGCTGCTGCAAATTGTTGATAAAAAAGCCAGTCTCCAGCAAGCATTTATGGTTGCTGATGACGTATTGAGACAGGGTATTCAAGGAATCTCGGAATTGATCACTATTCCCGGTTTGATCAACCTTGACTTTGCTGATGTCCGCTCGATTATGTCTGAAGGTGGAGCAGCCCTGATGGCAGTAGGAGAGGCAACCGGTGACGACCGAGCTCGGGAAGCCGCCGAGAAAGCCATGTCTAGCGAATTGCTGGATATCACCATTGATGGTGCCCGGGGAATTTTGTTTAACGTCACCGGTGGTCCGAATCTCTCGCTTTATGAGGTCAACCAGGCAGCTGCGATTATCAAAGAAACTGCTCATCCGGAAGTAAATCTGATCTTCGGTGCGGTCATTGATCCATCGATGGACGAAAAATTCCGCATCACAGTAATTGCGACTGGATTCCAAACAACAGGCATGCCTCGCAATATTTTAGAGAGACCTGCTCGGCGCACACGAACGGCATCTTCTGTTGAAGAAGGTGTCCAAGTTGAGAGGGAAGAAGAATTTGTTCCCCGTTCTTTCAATACTGAAAATTTGGATATCCCCACTTTTCTACGGAATCGAAAA
>CAZUYF010000340.1:0-1766 GCA_964624675.1 uncultured bacterium | reverse complement strand
CTTTGCATAGACTGCGGCCAGTGCTTTATTCAGTGCCATGAGTACGGGCTCTGGTCAATAATGAAGGAGGTGGTTGCTGAATGAAAACGCTCATACCGGCAGTTATACTTGTTCTTGTCTCAACTGTTACGGCTTCCCTAACGTTCTCGCAGGATGCCGGCGGAAGCGTTATCCAGTGGGATCCGCTTGAAGGCAGCTATGATTCTCTTGTGCTTCGTTGCTCGGAGACAGCGTACGATGCAGAAGATCCCGATTGGGGTGTCGTTCTTGCAACCGTTTATCCCGATTCCACCGGGGAGTTTTCAACATCAGTTCAGATACCGGCAGCATTTGTTGTTGATCCTGATAAGTGTATTGCAGACGGTATATGTATCAATGTATGCCCTACAAGCGCAATAACTGAGGATATAGATGGGAAGGCTGTTATCGATCCCGATCTCTGCATAGCGTGCGGAATATGTGCGAACGTATGTCCTGTGGATGCCATTTTCGTGCCATCTGCCGGATTGTATTACGGTCTTTTCGGTGTGAACGAGGAAATTACTGAGGAGCTTATCCAGGAGTCAGTTCAATGACCAGGAAAGCAATAATTATAACAGCTGTGATACTGATTATTGCCACTGTCGCACTTGCCGAAACCTTCTTCAGGGTTGACCGCGCTGTATGTACCGGGTGCGGCGACTGCTACGAGGTATGCCCTGTTGATGCTATAGAAATAATCGATGGTAAGTCTCACATAGATCCTGAAAAATGTATAGGATGCGGGTTCTGTCAGGGGGTGTGCAGCTATGACGCGATTCGTTAAAGCGCTCGCCGCAGTAGCGGCTGTATTCATTCTATTCATTGCCTGCAAGGGACCTGTGGAAAGTACTCAACTTATTGTCAATACTGACGATTGCACTGGATGCGGAGAGTGCATGGAAGTATGCCCCTACAATGCTATTGAGATTATCGATGGTGATGCGGTTATCGATCCCTCCCTTTGTCATTTCTGCTACAGGTGTGTGGAACAGTGCCCGGAAGGAGCGATATACTGATGAAAACTTCATTATTTGTCTTCCTTCTTTTGCTTCCGGTACTGGCTATGGCGGTATCCCTGGATGGCTGGGTTGATATCCAGACCGGTGGGGACAGCCTTTCCCCCAGAATGGGAAGAGGGAATCTGGGAGGTCTGCTTAAAGGCGGCAACTGGACCCTTGTTGTTCACCAGAGATTTTCCCGTGAGGATAGCACAGGTGTTGTAGAAAGGATATTGAATACCTACAGCAGAACAGATGTGGATTTCTCTATTGAGGCCGGACCTGTAACTATCAATCCGGATGTCTGCTGGACAGTTGATCTAGGAGATAAAAAACCTGAAATTATCCTGCCTGTGCAGGCTGGAGTTGCGTACAGAGAGGGTTTCATAAGACCAGGTCTTGGTATTGAAGCTGATGTTTCGGAGAATATTCACCTTTTTGCAAGAGGCATGTACTGGAACAGGGATCTCACCCAGGAAGATGCTTACGATCTTGCCTGGACCGAAACCCGCATAAGCGGTGGCGTAACCTGGGATTCACCATGGGGACCCTCCCTTACCGTAGCTGGCTTGAACCATAAGACAAGCTCGGATTTCATAGATTACGAGTCCACCTGGAGCAGGATAGACGTCAACCTTGCTGCGCAACCACAATCGCTTCCCTTGAATATGTTCGTCAGTGGAGATGTGACATATTCAACCTATGATGGTTCGGATTTCAACGATCACGATATTGCCGACAGACTGA
>CAZUYF010000339.1:0-1780 GCA_964624675.1 uncultured bacterium | reverse complement strand
GAATCCGTTAAAACGGATATGTAACTTATGAAATGGCGGGGAAATCGATGATGTAGAGTTTCTGGAATCCTTCCTCCGGATCCTCTTCCCAGCCTAATATGCCGAAACTGTCTATATGGAATTTCCAGCTGCCGCTTTCAATAGGGAGCCGTGCGGAGAACAGCAGAGTACCTGACATATCGTAAACATCGAAGATCGGTTCAAGCTCGGTCCCTCTGACAACCCACAGACGCTCTGCTCCATCTACGCCTAGAGCCTTGATGAAAGTTCTGTAAGGGTCCGGCTCCCACTCTATCACGACACCCTGCATACCTATTCTGTTTGCCCAGCTCTCAATGTAAATGATCTCATCTTCCATCTCCTGTGCAGACTTTTCAACACGCGGGATGTCTCTCAAGATGTGAAAGAGCTCGCTTCCATCATTGTTGAAGCCGAAAACTTCGTAAGTCTCACTGGATGTTGGAGAGTAAAAGAATCGTCCCTGCTCATCACCTGTCAGTGAGAATGAGAACATCATGTTGCTGAGCACACTTGTGAAATCCGAAAAATCGAAAGGTACTTCGTCTTCATAGTAGAGAATATCGGGTTCCCTGTTAACACTGTATTTTGCCAGGGTCCGGATTATCATCGGCTGGTCAGTCTCCATGTCAAATCCCAGAACAATACCCGCATAGCTGCTTTCGGCAACGGCACAGGTTTCAAGAGGGGGTCCATTGTCCCAGAGGGAGATGTCCTCTATGAAGCTGAATGAACTATCGTAAGATTTGAAAGCGTTACTCATGGGGTCGTGAACAAGAATTCTGCCGTCATTCAGGCCGGCGACGTAAAGCGGCATCAGCAACTCACCAGGTCCGGCACCGCTGCGGCCGATCTGACAGACATATTCACCATCGTCACTGAAGACCAGCACTCCACAGAGAGTCTGGTCGAGAACAAGAATCTGTCCTGCAGTGTCATGACAGACATCCGTTATTGAACCGAAGGCTTCTGTGCTGTCCCCTGTCTCTACACCGATACTGTAATTGACAGACAGCTCTATCATTTCCTCCGGGAGCTCAGAGACAACAGCCTCGGGAGCATCTCCGCATCCCGAAACCAGGGTTATCAGCATTGCGAAGAACGAATAGATAATCATGAATTTCATGGTGATCCTTTCCTATTTAGTATGACTTGAACCGGTGTCTACTTCTCCGGTAACGACGAAGCCACTCCCGTGGCGATTCCTATCAGTACAATTCCTAAACCTATCATAATGGGAAGAGAATTTGCCGGTTCGAGAGTTTCGAATATCCCATCGATGAAACGCATCAGTAATCCGAAACCATTTTCGAGCAGACGTGAGCTGCGGAGGACTTTCAGCAGGAGAAAGAATACCACTGTGCCCGAAAGAAGCGTGGCCGCGATCTGCCAGAAAGGGAACCGGGGCTGCTGCGCTGTAAGGGTTTTCTTCAGTACGTTCAGTCTGAGTTCAGGAGGCGCTGCACTCGGTTTCGTGCATTCGGACAATCCTTTCTGCAGGATACGTTCAAGCCTCAGCTCGTCACGGCAGAAGGGGCAGTTCTCGAGGTGCCGTTCGAACAGAACCTTATCATCCTCATCCATCTCACCCAGAAGGTAGGATAGTACGCTAGTCGACCTGCTGCAGGAGCTCATTCTCGTATCCTTTCAAGTGTTCTCTCAGTCTCTTCCTGGCACGGTGAAGGTACACGCGCACGTTGGGCTCCGGTATACCCATGACACGTCCAACGTCCGCAGTATCCATTTCCTTCCAGTACGCCAG
>CAZUYF010000338.1:0-1792 GCA_964624675.1 uncultured bacterium | reverse complement strand
CTCCGGAGTATATAGCCTGAACCGCATACGCGATTTCCCGAACACCGCTTGCGAGGGCACGTCGCATTTCCTGTGGGACAGATTCGGATACATATACCGAAACGCTGCCTCCTGCGCCTGACAGAAAGGATTCAGTGAAATCCGCAGGAAGAGCAATACCAATTGATACATCCCCCGAACCCCGCAGGACCGCATCCGAAAGAGAATCTTCATCTGCAAAACCGACTATCTCAAGCCCCTGGAATTCACCCGATTCGCGATCAATCAGTATAGAAAAGGATTCTGCAATGTATGATGGATATACGCCCAGTGTAAGCGTCTCGCTCACAGTATCGGGGAGAATAATGAAAAGCACAATCAAAAAAATCAGTGATATTGGTGTAAGAATCATCCAGAGCCGATCCCGGGAAAACTCCCGGAGATCCTTGAGAACTATGGCCGATATAATTGCCAGCCTGGAAGACACGCTTATCACACGCTCAATCCCCTGCCCGTGATCTCTATGAAAATGTCCTCAAGAGTTGCCTCTTCCGTATGTATAGTCATGACGTTACCTGAGTTAACCAGTTCCTTTATTCTATCTCCTGCATCCGCCGCTGCAAGCTCAATACGAACATTGCTGCCGCTTCTGAGGCGGATCTTTACTGATCTTTTTCCATATTTCATTTTAAGATTGTCGGGGGTATCCACAGCGAACAGTTTACCCTCGCTGAGGAATGCAACTCTGTCCGAGAGTTCGTCAGCCTCCAACATGTCGTGTGTCGTGAGGAGGACAGCGGCTCCCCGCTCCGCATGTTCCTTGATGACATTTCGAAGGGTTCTGCTGGATACCGGGTCAAGACCGTCAGTGGGTTCGTCCAGGAAAAGTACATCCGGACTGTTAATGATTGCTCTGGCCACCATGAGCCTCTGGCGCATGCCCTTTGAATACTTGCTCACTCTGTCGTCAGCCCTTTGAGCAAGGTCCACTCTGCGGAGAAGGGTATCGGTGTCGAAATTCTTCAGACCGAAGAGCCTTGAAAAGAACTTGAGGTTTTCCCTCCCGGTCATGTTCAGGTAAAGATTCTTTTCCTCAAAGCAGACTCCTATCCTGGCCTGCACTTCAGGATCATCAACGGACATTTCATTGCCCAGTATATGAATTGAGCCTGTATCCGGAGTGAGCAGACCGGTCAGCATTTTTATAGTTGTTGATTTTCCTGCGCCGTTAGGACCGAGAAAGCCCAGTATTTCACCGGGTTTCACATTAAAGCTGATGCCTCTGACAGCCTTAAGATTACCGTAGGAGTAACTAAGGTTTTCCACTAGCAGTGCAGGATTCATATTATCCCCTTCACAAGATCATTCTGCAGCAAACATGAATTCAGCATTAACGGTTAATCTGGAAGGGTCAGCAGCCTCCGCATTTGAGAATAAAGATGATAATCACTGCAAAACCGCCAATAGCCAGGAGCCAGAAAAATCCCGTTATCGAACCGCAGCAGCCGCGTCCTGTACTCTGAAGAGCCTGAGGAATGACATTTTCACCTTCCTCCACTGAGTATTCCTCGACTACCTCGACACCCTCCGGACGGTTCTTGGCTCCGGGATCGTGAGGCGGTTTTACGAAGCGTTCCTTCCGTTCCTCGGCTCTGTACGTTTTCTCAGATTTCCCTTTCGAAGCGCTCTTTGCTCGTTTCTTGGCAAAGAAGGACGTTCCCTTATTAGACGATGTTTTTCTTGCCGATGACTTGCCTGAAGAGAAACTGCTCCCTGAACTACTCCGGGACTTCCGCGCCGAACCTGACTTACG
>CAZUYF010000337.1:0-1809 GCA_964624675.1 uncultured bacterium | reverse complement strand
CACATTTCTTCAACTTACGAATAAACCGTAAGTTGAAGAAATGTGGTACGTCCCTAACTCACTAACTCAGGAACTGCTGGCCGGGTATGGGCTATATATGGCAGATTAGCCTCCTGAACTCATGCGAAAGGAAAGCATTGAAGAAGTTTTTACCCCTGTTACTGATTGTTCTTGCCGGTGCGGCCGTGTCAAATGAACCTGGTGAAGCACTTGAGAATCTTGTTGATTCCTTCTATGAAGGCGATGCCTGCGGTGTTGAAGCTGCTCTATCCTCGAATTCTATCAATATGCTCAACATGATGCTGATGATGGTTAAAATGCAGCCGGATCAGGCCGCAGCTGAGATCTCAGCGGAGCTTGAGATAGCACTGACCGGTGATGAACTCCTCAACTGGACAACCACCGATTTCATCTACGTTCTTATCACCGCCCCCGGTATGACCGATCAACTGCCATTGAGAGAGGATATAGAGATTTCCAGCTGTGACATACAGGGAGACAACAGCACCGTATTTCTGAGTATTCCTGATTATCCCGAAGAGATTCCAATTGCAATGGTGCTTGAAGGAGATGACTGGAAACTGGGTGAAAGCTTTCTGCAGTCGGAACTCTAACTGAGAAGGGTTATCCATGAAAGATAAAATTAAGGCGCTTTTCAGAAAGCAGCTTGACAGGATCAGTGACGCAGAGCTCAGGCGGAAAACTGTTGAGATATGGACAACCGCTGCGGAAGAGGGGGGATGGGAACCGGATGATCTGGAGAAGATCCCTTTCACACTGCTTACCGATACACATGGAATCAATCTGATTCAGCACACCATCGCTGTAACCGAAGGCGCCCTCGGGCTTGCCGACGCAATACAATCCAGCTGTCAGCTGCCGTTTGAGATAGACCACGATATTCTTGTTGCAGGAGGTCTTCTTCACGATGTGGGAAAACTTCTGGAGATCGAGCGTACCGGGGATGGTTATGTGAAGAGCCTTCACGGCAAACATGCGAGGCATCCCATTTCCGGAGCGATACTGGCTGCCAGATTTGATATGCCGATGGCTATTATCAATATGATCGGATGCCATGCGAAAGAGGGGGAGGGAAGACCGCAGAGGGTGGAAACGGTGCTTGTTCATCAGGCTGATTTCGCCACTTTCAACCCCATGGTCATGCTCAAGAAAGGCCTCCTGATAACTTAGGGACGTACCACACTTCTTCAACTTGTTTGACGTGATATAATCTGATGATGTGAATATACATTCATATATTACATATTATTACAGGATGCTTCAATAAGTAATCTGTGTAATTCTACTGTATGATGCTGTAGAAATAACAAATCACATATTTGTAATTTATTCTATAAGATCGAATATAGAATGAGGCGCATTGGTAAGATATGTAAGTCCGACCTTGATTGGTTGACCTTGCTTGGCTGGGTTGACTTGTTCCTGTGCGGGAACTATTTATGGATATTCCACTTTATACTTACTGAGATTCTGGATCATAGTTCCTTTAGATCATTCATACATTTCATATAAGATGCCCCTAGCCTCTGGAGGTAAAAAATGTTGAGAGTGCTTATCATTCCATTACTGCTCATTGCAGTAACAGCCAGTGCCGAGGTAGTTTACCGTGACGAGGAACCTGCGGAAACTGCCGCATACCTGGGCATGGATGCTGAAGGCATCCTTGTTGAATTCAATCTTCCCGCCCTTACTGTGGAAGATGAAATCGTGGGAGATTTCGGTTCTGGAAACGTTCTGAGAATTCCAGGAGAGGGAATGGGTATGCCTGTCGGCAGTCCGGACCTTCCT
>CAZUYF010000336.1:0-1811 GCA_964624675.1 uncultured bacterium | reverse complement strand
CCGAACATGGTGCCGGACAGGTTGGAATGGCAGTAACAGCATCAACTCTTACGACTGTTGCTGTTTTCATCCCGATGCTGTTCGTACCCGGGATGACCGGACAGATATTCAGGGATCTTAGCCTGACCATCGCAGCTGCTCTCTTCATATCACTGTTCGTTTCCCAATCCCTGATACCTGTGCTGGCCTCAAGATCGAAGAATCTGATTAAACCACACTCAGAGCGTTCAGTATCAACGAAGATCCAACGGTGGCTGGAAAGACTGGAGGAGAGGTACTCCCGATCGATCAGCTGGGTCACCGCACATTCGAAGTTCGTTTTTATACCGGTGATCCTCATTTTTGCTGTATCGTTTTTCGTAATGAGATTCATTCCCAAGACTTTCCTTCCTGAACCGAAGGAGGGTCTCATAGACATCAATATCAGTCTTGCTCCGGGAACCGGCCTTGAATTCACGGACAGTCTGCTGGTTGAGATCGAAGGCAGGATTCTCGAACTGATAGAGCCGGGTGACCTGGATAATTCCTACCTGAATGTAGGCAAGCAGGAGGGCATGGGCGCTCTGTTCGGTTCTTCATCCTCGGCAAACGGAGAGTTAAATCTCTATTTCGTTAAAGAGAGCGATCGATCCAGAAGTATTGAGTATTACGATACCGCGATACGTGATCTGCTCCGCTCTGTTCCCGGAATCGAATACAGCCTTACAAGCGGAATGCCTATCGGTAACGCATTACCCGTAAGTATCATCATATACGGAACAGATCTCGACGAACTTCGAAATATCGGGGAACTGGTTAAATCGGAGATGGATCGAATTCCCGGAACAGTTGATGTCTCATCCTCACTTGAGAACCAGATGATGCAGATAGACTTCGTGCCGGATGAGAACGTGCTGTTTCTAAGGGGAAGGTCGCCGGTTGCGATAGGATCGGAAGTCACAGTTGGTATTCTTGGGCTGGATGCCACCACTTATACGGAAAACAATCAGGAGTATGATGTTAACCTTCGTTACTCGGAGGAGGGAAGATCCAGCATTGAAGCTCTGGCCGGTATCATTGCGTACGGCATGCCGCTGGATGCGTGGGGCAGTTTTCAGAACACGCTGGCTCCGGAGGAGATAGGAAGAAGGAACAGAACAAGGGTAGTGGATGTGAGCTGCAGGATAGCAGGCAGAGCACTGGGTGATGTTGCATCCGATGTTGATGTCATGATGGATACACTGGACCTCAGCGGCCACAGGTACGAAATACTCGGTGATATCAAGGAGAGGGGAGAAGCGTTCGGAACAATGGCGATAGCGATAGGGGTTGCAATAATACTCGTTTATATGATTATGGCATCCCAGTTCGAGTCACTGCTGGAACCCTTCATCATAATAGTCGAAGTTCCTCTTGCCCTGATCGGGGTTATCTGGACTCTGTTCCTGACCGGAACAACCATGGGGCTTACAGCACTTGTTGGCCTGCTGATGCTTGCTGGAATTGTTGTGAATAACGGTATTGTATTCATCGATTATGCAAACCAGCTGAGAAGGAAAGAGGGATTGTCTTCCAGGGATGCCATTATTCTGGCTGGAAGGAAGAGGATGCGACCCATACTCATGACCGCAATAACGACCATTCTGGCACTTATGCCTCTTGCAGTGGGCGCGACGGAAAGTTCCGTAATGTGGGCTCCAATGGCTCGAACCGTAGCCGGAGGCCTCGCGGTCGCTACAATCTTAACTCTTATCCTTCTACCATGCCTTTACGTGAAACTGGACAGGTGGCATAAGGACTCGCGTTAATATCCATTGAACCCAAAGTGGTTT
>CAZUYF010000335.1:0-1833 GCA_964624675.1 uncultured bacterium | reverse complement strand
GCTCGTCATCATAGAGGGATTCTATGCCGGCGGTCTGGACTGCTCGACATGGGGAGATATCAAGAAGGTGTTCTAGGTAACCATCCTCGACTAGCTCATCAGTAGGCTTCATACCCATTCTACCGGACTCAGAAGTCTTCTCTGAATTCATGAATTCCGATCTGCTACAGGATGGTGTAATAAGGCAGATACAGATAATAGGAGAGGCTTCTAAGCGTCTATCTTCGGATTTCTGTGTTCGAGGTTGTTCTTAGAACTCTGGGACCAGTCAAATTCAGATCAATTTAACTAAAATTCACAAATAGCCCCTATATTGTTACATATGCAGTTACAATTAGGGTTGTATATATTACAAGAATCGTTATATCTATTTACACAGGAGGTATAAGGATGTTTGATAGAGATATTGTTGATTACCTGAAGAAATGGCATGCGAGTGACATGCGAAAACCCCTTCTGTTAAGAGGGGCCAGACAATGCGGGAAAACGTCTGCAGTTCGAATATTCACAGGTGAAATACCGGGGTACATGGAAATCAATCTTGAGGCCCCCGGAGAAACGGACGTATTCAAGCGAGGTCTTTCGGCAAAAGAACTTGTTAGTGCCATTAAACTATCCAAGGGTATAACTGCTCCAACCAGCAAATCAGTTCTGTTCATCGACGAGATACAGGAGTGTCCCGAAGCCATAAAGTATCTTCGCTATTTATCGGAAGATGTACCTGAATTGGCAGTGATTGCATCCGGCTCCCTGCTTGAACTGTACCTCTTACGTTTGAACATAGAGTTTCCCGTTGGACGGGTAGAACATGCTTTCATGTATCCAGTCTCTTTCCGTGAGTACCTCAAGGCTTGGGGTCGAGATGACATGATCGAGGAGTTGAACAAAGTCCCGGTGCCATTCTATTCAGTACCGGTGATATACAAGGAGTTCGTAAATTATTCGATTCTGGGAGGTATGCCTGAGGTAATAAAAGCCAAACTGGCAGGGGCTGAGTTGGAAGACCTCAGCACGATCTATTCATCCCTGATGATCTCCTTCATTGACGATATACCAAAGTATGCGTCGAATCGAACAATGGCAGAAGTCATCAGACTTTGCTTGGAAACAACTCCGTTGGAGACCGGAAACAGGATAACTTACGCAGGTTTTGGAGGGTCCTCGTACAGATCCAGAGAAGTGGGAGAGGCTTTAAGGATTCTTGAAAAGGCAATGTTGATCCATCTGGTTTACGCCTCGGGAAGTAAAAATCCACCCATAAAGGAGAACAGAAGAAAATCCCCGAAGTTACTCTTCATTGATTCCGGCCTACTCATGCATTCTCTTGGAGCGCAGTGGGAAGCTTTGGGTATAGATGATCTTAACTCCGCTTTCAGAGGGGCTCTTGCAGAGCAGTGTATCGGGCAGAGCATTGCTGCATACCACCGGAATGGCTTCCCTGCACTGAGATTCTGGGCAAGGGATAAGAGAGGTTCCAGCGCAGAGGTAGATTTCCTCGTGCAGCACGCTGAGAGAGTGATTCCCATAGAAGTGAAATCTGGTGCAACTGGGAGATTAAAGTCCGTCCATCGTTTCATTGAAGATTCCGATCAGGATGTTGCAGTAAGGTTCTACAATGGAGGTGTAGAAATCGATGATCTGGTAACACAGTCAGGGAAGAAGTTCAGACTCTTAAATCTTCCGCATTTTCTGGTGAGTCAGCTACATAGATATCTGGATTGGCTGATTGAATAGCATATTCTGAAGCCGCAAGAAGCTTCGCTTTCCCTTCGACTCGCAAAACTCCCTCAGTGTAAACTCACCATTTCAACCTGTGGTTGAGGGTCCGAATCA
>CAZUYF010000334.1:0-1844 GCA_964624675.1 uncultured bacterium | reverse complement strand
CTGTCTGGAATCAGCGCTTACAACCTCTATATCGTGTTTCTGTTTCAGCTTGAGAAGCACTCCGGTTTTCCCTGAGGCAGTGCTCCCTGTAAGTACAAGTACAGGTGGCATATGCAGGCTATCGTCCAAATTTCTCACCTAGCTCTTCGAAGGATATCTCTATCAGTGTAGGTCTTCCATGAGGACAGTGAAAGGGATCTGATGTGGAAAACAGCTGATCAATGAGATGCCTTGTCTCAAGAGGTGAAAGCGGATCACCAAATTTCACCGCACCAGCACAGGCTGCAGCAGCAGCCACTTTCTCACGAACGGGCATATCTTCATTCTCCGGATCCTGAAGGGAGCGCAGTATTTCCCTCAGTGCACCTATCCCGTGGAAGGTTCCCGGGGGAACAGCGGTAAGAATCAGCGTTTCCCCATCGATGTGAAATTCGAATCCGGACCTGTTGAGAACAGCAGTATAATCATCCAGCTGCTCCCTCTCCTGTGCATCGAGCCTGATATGTTCGGGAAGGAGGAGTTTCTGCTGCCCGGATTCCGAATCACTGTTCATGGAACTCAGTACCGTTTCAAAAAGAATTCTTTCATGTGCTGCGTGCTGATCGATAAGAACTACACCTTTATCAGTGGATGTCACGAGGTATGACCTTCCGATCTGCACAATGGGAAACTCCTGTTCAGCCTTCCCCGGGGTATCGACCATGCCGGGAGACTGCACCTGAAGTGCAGCATTGAAAAGGTCTTCATTGTATATCCTTCTATCTGTTCCACTACGCGGGATGCCGATGGGTACACCGGTACCGGCTGCAAATGTCATTCCGCTTTTTCTTGATGAGGGAAGTTCTCCAAGGGCGGTTTCAACAGCCTCCCGCAAAGATGATGGCTTTCTGAACCTTACTTCACGCTTTTGAGGATGGACGTTAACATCAACTTCATCGGGAGGTACGGATACGCTGCAGTACAGGAGTGGATAACCCGCCGGGCCTGCGAGAGCCGCATCGATGGGTCCTGAGATCAGCCCCGCATAGACCGTTCTGCCGTTGACCAGGATGTACTGATGGCTTTTCCTGTTCCATCGACTGTCGGGAAACCAGATGAGTTTCACTGATGTTCCATTGGACTGTCCTTCGGATTTAACGTATCTGCTGTCTCCCGGCAGACCGTATCTTGAGCATAATCTTTCCGGAACGGATTGACCTGCACGAAGATGAAATAGTTCATTACCGTTATGCAGTAATCTGAAGGAAATATCATTCCTCGCAAGCGCGGATCCGGTAATGTATTTCTCCACCCAGGATAGTTCGGTAGCCTGAGTCCTTAGAAAACGCCTTCTTGCTGGCTGATTGAAAAACAGCCCGTCTGCGGTCACTGTAGTTCCTCTTGTTCTGGCGGCGGGGGAAATATCCCTGAGAATTCCGCCGTCCATTCGCATTTTCCAGCCGTCAGCTCCATCTGAAGTAAGAATGGTAAAATGGCTCACGGCAGCGATGCTTGGAAGAGCTTCACCCCTGAATCCAAGTGTAGAGAGAGACGAGAGATCGCTGCTTGAGGAGATTTTGCTGGTTGCATGCCTCTGTACGGAAAGAAGTAGGTCATGCCTGTTCATGCCCAGACCGTTATCCCGTACAATTATGGACTTTCTTCCTCCCTGCTCGAGCTCTACAGTGATCTCTGCGGCATCCGCATCAAGAGCATTCTCGAGAAGTTCCTTTACTACAGATGCCGGTCTCTCTACCACCTCACCGGCTGAGATCAGATTGATAACAGTATCAGGAAGAACACGAATCTGAGGCAAGATAATCCTTTCGGAGAATGGTGCCGGGAGAGGGACTTGAACCCTCACG
>CAZUYF010000333.1:0-1853 GCA_964624675.1 uncultured bacterium | reverse complement strand
TTATTGTTCCCGCTGTAGAAACCAGCTCCTGGAAAAAAATAGTTGAACTGTCAGAGTATCCGGCTGTTTATCCCGCGCTGGGCCTTCACCCGTGGTGTGCCGATGAGGAACTTGACACGGATTTGCTTGAAAAGCTTCTGATCGAAACAGGTTCAGTTGCCGTGGGTGAAATTGGTCTTGATTCCAAGATCGAAAATCCTGATAGAAGTACCCAGATAGCCGTATTCCGCGTGCAGCTGGACCTTGCTTCCGAACTCGGCTTGCCTGTGATTCTGCATTGCCGGGGAGCTTTCGATGATATGTTGTCAATTCTTTCCGAGAGGAAATACAACGGAAAGATCAAGGGTGTAATACATGCCTTTACAAGGGGAGGACAGCTTGCTGAGCGTTTTCTTGAACTGGGTTATATCCTTGCATTCGGGGGAGCCCTGACAAGGTCCCGCGCAAAGAGAGCAAGAAGTTCCGCAGCTGCGGTACCCATTAGCAGTATCATCCTTGAGACCGACGCTCCTTCCATTGGAATGGACGGAATCGAACCCGAGCAGATGGAACCGGCACATGTTGCCCGAATCGCGGAATCTCTAGCGCTGCTTCGCGGAATCGGTTTAGCGGAAGTATCTCGTGAAACCTCAAGAAATGCCAGAGAGCTTTTCAATATCAGATAAGGCCGGTGAAACATGCAGGTTCAAAGAAGATTCGACAGGGTTGTTGATTTCTTCGGCAGGGATTCATTTCTGGCGATACGCAGGGCGGATATTACGGTCGTAGGTCTTGGCGGAGTTGGCTGCCATGCGGCTGCCGCGCTCGCAAGAAGCGGTATCGGGATCCTCCGCCTCGTGGATTTTGATGAACTTACAGAAACCTCTCTGAACAGAAATCCCATGGCCGGTTTGGAGGATTGTGGCGGTTACAAGGTTGATGTTGTAGCTGATCATATTCGCAGAACCTGCCCCGATACCCACGTTGAAACCGTTACGGAGTTTTTTCATTCAGACACCGCTGATTCGATTCTCAAACCGGTACCGGATGCTGTTGTCGATTCCATAGACAGCCTTAATCCTAAAGCTGCGCTGCTTGCGTACTGCGTTGAACAGAGGATACCTGTTTTCAGCAGTATGGGGGCCTCGGGCAGGAGAGATCCATCACATGTCAGAACAGGTGACATATCCCAGACAAGATGCTGCCCTCTTGCAAAACAGCTCAGAAAGTACCTTCGCAAGCGCGGAATTACCGTTGGTATACCCTGCGTGTATTCGACGGAGCCAGCCGGTGATAATTCCTTTCCACCCGACATGGACGATCTGATCATTCAGAGGGGAAGGGTAAGAAATCGAATATCCAGCCTGATGATAATGCCCGGTATCTTCGGCTATGCACTTGCGGGAATGGTGCTGGATCATATAGCGGCCAGAAAGGAAATACTGTAGAATGGCGGGAACGTGTGGGAATCGAACCCACCCAGGGTGGTTCTAGCACCCAGCACCGGATTTGAAGTCCGGGAGGGACACCAGTCCCCGTGCGCTCCCGCGTCATTACCCGCAACAATTGTAATTCCAGCCATGCTTTGTCAAGGGCTGTCCGGAAGATCGATTAAATTCACTAAATAAAAGAAAAGGGAGCCGGCTGACCGGCTCCCCAGTATCAATTATGCACAGGCTACTACAGGAGAGTTTTGATGTTTCCCCATGTTGTATTCTCCAAAGCACCGACACCGATAAGTGAGAAGTCATCCCAGTAGATAGTGGTTGGGGTGGATGTAGGATCTGCGAAGATGTCAAGCGCGGCTATTTCGTTTACCCCTGATGTCTGCCATGCGAATGAAGACAAGAAAACGTCATTGTAGTACATGTCGT
>CAZUYF010000332.1:0-1865 GCA_964624675.1 uncultured bacterium | reverse complement strand
GGGTGAGCTGAGCTTAAAATCGTCAATTCCCTTTCCGCCGCACCAGGCACACTGTACCATTGCCATTTTTATCCTCTCATTTCTGGAACCGATCAATCAGTACTTCTCCGAGCCTGTCTTATCAACAATTAACCTCTTATCTCAATGAAGATACGACAAATGCTGCTCTCCATCCAGCATATGGCTGGAAGACCGGGCTCAGGGTGGAGAGGGGACCGGGTCCCATTATTTTCTCATCCTGAGAAGGATTTTCAGGGACATGATGAACCTGCCCATCGCACCCTTCTTGTTCGACATTATCGTATCGTTGAGTTCCTCCTCGTTCATCGGGGGAACAGTTTCATGTTCTCTAGGAATGAGACGAATCGCATCCGCCGGGCAGGTTGGAACGCAAAGACCGCATCCGATACATCGGGTTTTACCTATTACCGCCTTCTTTGGAGAACCTTTCATGACGACTGCGTCCACCTGGCATCTTTTCACGCAGATACCGCATCCTGTGCAGGCATCGGTGTTAATCTCCGCCTTAAAGCTGGTTACCCAGAAATCTATCGGGTGAGGTAGCATTTTCTGCATCCTTAGCATACCACAGCAGCATCCGCAGCATGAGCAGATGAATTCGGGCTGCTGCGCATTTGAGGGCTGCAGGACCAGACCATCATCCTGGTTCTGCTGAAGTATGCTGAAAACCTCTTCCCGGCTCACCTCACGTCCGTGACCTCGGCGAAGTACCATTGCTGCCATGCTTCCCATTCCAAAACAGGTTTCGGTTCGGGATGTCACCTCGCATACATCCCCTTGCATTGCCCGGCTCTCCCGGCAGATGCAGGGGAGCACCACGAATGGTCCTTCGGAACTCTCGATAAGCGCACTGATCTGATCGTAAGTCGCCACGGTATGCTCCGGTGAGATGCTGACGTTTATCGGAATTGTTCTCATCTGAGAGGGTTCCGTGGCGAGGATGGATTTGCTGAAAGCTAAGGTTTTCATGTATTCACCGGCATCTTTCAGAAAATCTTCCGTTGGACAACCGTCCTGTGCTTCGAACATTCCTATCACCATCGGAAAAACAAACCAGGAATCCTCGTTCTCCCTCTCCCTGAAGCCTATCGCACCCTTCATCGACATGCTACCGAGAAGCTGAGCAGCACTCTCCTCTGTGTACTCACCCGAAGCGGTCAGCATGATCGCCTGAAGAGACGAAGGACGGTACGAAAGATGCAGCGCAAGCCCCGCTTCCTCAGGCGTGAACATTCTCTTCAGAAAGCGAATCTCCGATCCTGACCTGGTTGCAGGGAAGCCAACCGCCTGCTGATCCAGATGCTTCTGCAATAAACGGTAAACACTGCTGTCAGATACATTGACTGTTTTCATAAGTTCCCCCTCCGGAATAAGGCCTGGATAACCTACCTCGAAAAAGCCCTTGCCGTAAATAGTATTACTGAGAGAGAACATCAACATTCGACAACAGCATTGAAGCGAATAGCTGCTATGTATGAAAAGATGGGCGATGAAGCGGAAGCGAACCGGATTCGGGAACAGGTGAAGGAGCTTGAAGGGGAATAACACTGATAGTTACTCAGGACATTTCATCTCCTATCTCCCAAGGAGGTCAATGCGTTTCCAGTGTCCGGCTCGGAACCGGAGGAAGAACGCAAGGGCGAATATGGCCACGTAGAAACTTGTGAAAAGCCATAGAGTAACTATCCCAGCATTCTGAACGGCGTAGAGGTAGATGACTCCTGGTATCCAGAAGAGCCATGCCAGAAGGCCGGAAGCCCACATGACGAACTTCGTATCTCCAGCTCCCCTGAGGGCTCCACTGTACATCAGACTAACCGTATCGAAAATACCCCAGGCGGCAA
>CAZUYF010000331.1:0-1866 GCA_964624675.1 uncultured bacterium | reverse complement strand
AAGAACATCTTGATGATGAGTACGGCCTCTACAGAACCAGTGTATCCATCAATACGGAGGATGGAAGCTATCCGGCACTTGGTCACTATCAGCAGGAGATAACCTTCTACTGGGGGAGTGAAGCCGGTTACGATTGGCTTGTACTGGTTATCTGGTCGGGTGAGTTTGCAGCCCATCGAGAATACGGTGAAGTGCTTTTCAGCGAACCTGATGAACCCTGGGAAGGTGACGAAGAAGAGTTGCTCTTCGAGTTTGTATCATTTTATAACAGTGATGGTGGGACTAGTGAATCAAGATGGTGGTATGCTGGAGGGGAGCTTCTGCGGAGTACGGGGCAAACTGACTATCCTTCCGGTGTTATCGAGTTCACTCCCGATATCCCCGGTGAATACGATTACGCTCACAACCCCGCTGAGCTTCTGGAGATGTTCAACTCAATTCACAATTGATCTGAGCAGAAGAATAAGGAGTATCCCCGCGGAAGAAGTGCAGAGCGTTATCCGATCTGTGTTATAGGCACCTTCAAAATAGGAGATGTAAATATATGTATCCATTCTATTTCCTGGGAATAAGCGTTGTAATGGGGATTCTTCAGATTCTCATATGGCATGTGAATGTTATCAACGCTTTTCTGTTTGCTTTCATCTTCAGCAATATCGGCCTGCAGGGTCTCTTCGCATTCATGGGTCATTTCTTCAAAGCGGACGAGGTTGCAAGAGGAATCGGATGGCCGACCGGTAGTCCGTTTCAGAGGGAGATCGCTTTCGCGAATCTTGCTATGGGTACTCTTGGAATCATGTCCATCTGGTTTCGTGGAAATTTCTGGTTTGCAGCGATTGTTGCACGTTCAGTATTCTCCTGGGGCGCTGCTTACGGTCATATAATTGATCTGAAGAAACGCGGAAATGCCAGTATCCTTAACGCCGGTCCGGTGCTGTACGATGATATTATCCTTCCCTTTATACTGATCGGATTGTATATAGCCGATACGATTGTCTGACAGGCTTCCGGACTCCATCGGAATAATCTGCCCTTCTGTTTGTACAATCAGCAAAAGAAACACGAACAGGAGGTTGAGATGAGTTCTATTAGTATGAAGGCTTCTGCCTTGCTGCTGGTTGCGGTGTTCTTTGCTGGCTGCGGAGAAAGTGATGAAGCATATGACTATCCCGGATCGATAAACGTTACAGGTTCCGGGACTGCCTATGCCGAGGCCGATGTTGCTTCCATAGTGTTTGGAGTGGACATTACCGAGAAGGATCCTGCAGATGCTGTGAACGATGCAGCTGAAATGATGGACGCAGCTTTCGCAGCAGCATCGGAATTTGGTATTGAAGAATCGGACATGATGACCACTTCGTACAACATGTGGGTTGAAGAGGAGTACGACTACATCACTTACGAATATACCGGTGAGACAATGTACCATCTTTCACACTACGCTCAGGTGGACGTAAGGGATCTGGAGAGTGTAGGCGAAGTATTGGCGGCCCTTGTTGGTGCCGGGTCGAACAGCATAAGCAGTGTCACATTCTGCGTGGAGGATACCGGGGCACTGATGGATGAAGCCAGAAGCCTGGCAGTTGCAGACGGCAGAAAGATGGCTGAGCAGCTTGCTTCTGAACTGGGCATGGAACTGGGTGATGCAACTTATGTCAGCGAGTGGATAGACTACTATCCAACGAACTTAGCCAGTACAGTGTCGCGTGGTGAAATGATGGACTACAGTGTATCCGCTCCATCTATCTCTCCTGGAGATCATTCAGTTACGCTGAGCGTACAGATCACATTCGAGATGAACTAGGATCCTATGGGGCGGGGGAGACCCCGCCCGTTCCTCTACTACGAACCAATCTCAGTAAGAGT
>CAZUYF010000330.1:0-1934 GCA_964624675.1 uncultured bacterium | reverse complement strand
CCACTCCGTGAAAAGCTTGAAAAACTGGAGAATGGCAGAAGCGGCAGCAAAAAAAAGCTGAGGAAGTATATCACCGTACTTTTCGCGGATATATCCGACTTCACGGAAATATGCAGATCAAACGATGCTGAATACGTTACCGAAGCACTGAATTACCTCTGGACCTCTCTTGATTCCATCATAATCAGACACGGAGGCATAATCGATAAACATATCGGTGATGCTGTAATGGCGTTGTGGGGAACCGAAACCGTTCGGGAGAACGATGCGGAGAGAGCGATAAAGGCAGCTCTGGAGATGCAGGCTTCTTCGGAAGGAATACTTCCAGATAAGGAAATGGGGATTCCGAAGTTCAGGATGAGAATCGGGGTTCATTCCGGTCCCGTCTTCCTTAGTACAATCGGGCTCAAAGGTGAATTCACAGCGATGGGTGATACGGTCAATATCGCATCCAGGCTCCAGTCCTCAGCTCCTCTGGGAAGGGTCATAGTTTCCCATGACGCATACAGGCATGCCAGAAATACTTTTACTTTTGAACCCAGAGACCCGATAGAAGTGAAGGGTGTAACTGAACCCCTTAAAACCTACATCGCCGAAAAGGTCAACCCTGGGAAATTCCAGCAGATTAATACCGGTATCCTTGGCATTGAAACTGAAATGATAGGCAGGGATAATGAACTTCAAACGCTGATCTGTACACTTAACACCACAATGCTTGAAGCCTCTCCCAGTATGGTAACGATTATTGGCGATGCGGGAATCGGAAAATCAAGACTGCTGCATGAATTCAGAAAAACAGCTGAGCGGGAAAGCTCGGATATAGTCTTCTTCAACGCACGATGTGTCCCTGAGATGAAGAACATTCCATGCTCCATCTTCAGGGATATTCTAAGGTACAGAATGAACGTCAGGGAAAATGATTCCACTGAAACCGCATTGGAAAAATTCGAAGCTGGAATGTGCAGGTATCTTTCGAAGGATGAAGTTCATATCGCATGCCACTATGCCGGATTCGATTTCTCCTCATCCGAAGCGGTCAGTAATTTGTTGGGAACCCCTGCTCTGGCAGCCACAGGTCAGTCATGCCTGATCAATTACTTCAGAGGTACAGTCTCAGATTACAGGACACTCATATACCTTGAAGATCTTCACTGGGCGGATAATACATCCCTTGATCTCATAGAGCGAATGGCTCGGAATATTACTTCCGGTAAGTTGCTGATCCTTGCCCTTTCAAGACCTCCTCTCCTTGAAACGCGCTCATCCTGGGGAGAAGGGCTTCCGCATCAGTTCATCAACCTGAAACCACTGTCGGAAAAGCACAGCGGCGATCTTATCAGGGAAATTCTAAGAAAGGTGAAAGACCTTCCAGCGGATATGACTGAGCTGATCTTATCAAGTTCTGAAGGCAACCCATTCTACGTTGAAGAACTGATTGCAATGCTTGTGGAAGATGGTGTGTTCATTCCCGGGGAGAACAGATGGACTGTAGAACCAGGTGCTATGATCAGGTTGAACATACCCTCCACTCTCACGGGAGTATTGCAGGCCAGACTTGACAGTCTTCCGGAGGATGAAAAGGGAATGCTTCAGAAGGCTTCTGTTATAGGAAGGCTCTTCTGGGACCTGGTGGTCGAGAACATGTACAGGAAAGCGGAAGAAAAGGATATCGATTCGATGCTTTCTCTGGTTCAATCCCGAGATCTGGTGCATGGAAACAAGGATTCAACATTTGAAAGCTCCCGTGAGTACATTTTCAAACATGCCATACTGAGGGATGTAACTTACGATACAGTTCTTCTGAAACTGAGAAAAATGTACCATTGTAATATCGCCCAGTGGCTGGTGAAGCACTGTGGAGACCGTGTGTCTGAGTTATCAGGATTGATAGCCGAACACTATGACAGGGGTGCTGACAGAAAAAACGCTGCAAT
>CAZUYF010000329.1:0-1954 GCA_964624675.1 uncultured bacterium | reverse complement strand
GATCACTGGAAGCGAAAGCGCTGAACGCACTTGGCAGAGCAAACCTTGGACAGCTTGCCCATGTTGAAGCCCTGAAACACCTTCACAGAGCTCTCTCCATTTACGAAGAAATAGATTCAAAGCAGGGTATCGCCGAAGTGTTTGGCAACATCGGTCTTGTGTACCACTCAAGCGGTGAGCAGGAGGATGCCCTTGAGTACCTTGAAAGAAGCGGATTACTCTTCAAGGAATTCGGGGACAGGAAACAGCTTGCAAATAACCTTAACTCAACGGGTCTGGTTCTTCTCAGTCAAGACAGAGACGAAGAGGCACTGAAGTATCTCGAAGAATCACTTGCCATGGCTGTTGAAGAGAACGATACCAGAACTATCAGAAGTTCCACAAACAATATTGGTATTCTCCACTTCAGGAACGGTAACCCGGAAGAAGCGATCGTCTTCTTCGGAAAAGCTGCGGAGCTCAGCGAGCAGCAGGGTGAATTGAGATCATTAGCCGGCAACTTCATCAACATAGGTACAAGTAACCTTCAGCTAGGTAATTACGATGATGCACGTGAATATCTGAACAGGGGCCTGCAAACCGCTGAACAGTCAGAAGCACTGGATTTCATGCTGCAGGGGTGCCACTCCCTCTGCGAACTCTATGAGAAGGAAGGGGATTTCGAGAAGGCGCTTGAATATCACCGGAGGATGGGCGAGCTTGAGAAGAAATTCTTCTCCCTTGAGAAAAGCAAGAGCATTACGGAGATAGACGCGAGATACCAGACTGAGAAGGCCGAGCGGGAGGCGGAGATCCACCGTCTTAAGAACATAGAACTGGTCGATAAAACGAAACTCATTGAGGCACAGTCAGAATCGCTTCAGCGAGCCAATGTGAAGATAAGTGTTCATAAGGAAGAACTTATTCTGAAGAATATTGAACTGGAGAAACTCCTTAAGGAGAAGGATGATTTTCTCAGCAGGATGGTTACACATTTTTCCGACGGGGTGATGATTGACAACCAGAACGGCAAGATCATTTACGCCAACGATCGTTTCCTGAAGATATTCGGTCTCTCCAGAAATGATGCCCTGAACATGGATCCTTTCAAATGCATCGCGCCGGAATGGAGAGCGAAGGTCCGGGATTACCACATTCGGCGTCTGGCAGGTGAAGATGTTCCCGACAGATTCGAGTTTGAAGGGCTTAAAAAGGGCGGCGGCAGAATATGGCTCGAAGTTGGCGTTGCAGTGGTTGAGCAGGACGGCATTGCGCAGGGTACCCAGTCGCTGGTGCGGGATATTACCAATAGAAAGATACTTGAAGCCAAGCTGCTGCAGTCGCAGAAACTAGATGCTGTAGGAAGGCTGGCGGGGGGTGTCGCACACGATTTCAACAATCTGCTTACGGTGATAAAAGCTCATTCCGAGTTCATCCTTGATGACCTTTCCGAAACAAATCTTCTCAGGCCGGATGCTGAGGAGATAAGCAAAGCCGCTGACCGCGCCTCCACACTCACAAGACAGCTTCTGGCATTCAGCAGACAGCAGATACTTCAGCCAAGGATTCTGGATATGAGCATGGTCGTATCAGGGCTTCAGATGATGCTGAGCAGGTTACTGAGTGAGGATATTCAGGTTGTAACATCAGTCTCAGAGGAAGCAGGATGTGTATTCGCGGATGAAAGCCAGTTCGAGCAGGTTATCGTTAATCTGGTGATAAACGCAAGGGATGCAATGGAGTCAGGCGGAAAACTCACTATCGAAGTAAGCAACTTTGATATCAGCGAACATTCTCTTGTGACCAACCCCGATCTTCATCCTGGTCAATATGTGCGACTCTCAATAAGCGATACTGGAAGCGGGATGGACGCAGATACTCAGGCGCGTATTTTCGAGCCCTTCTACTCCACCAAGATCAGCGATAAGGGCAGCGGTCTGGGTCTTGCCATGGTTTACGGTATTATCAAGCAGAG
>CAZUYF010000328.1:0-1959 GCA_964624675.1 uncultured bacterium | reverse complement strand
TCCTGCTGAGTAACCGGGAACACCATGATATCGTTACTTATAATTACTCTGGTAATGATGGATGTGCATTTACCGTAAGTATCGGCCAGCCAGTCTTCCAGAGCTATGAAAACCGGTGGTATCCTGTTATTCAAGGTATGGGGGTTTCATTCGTGCAGGATGAGTATATTCTGCCGTCAATCATCTGTTACATTCCCATTCCTCCCGGATGCGAACCGGATTTAAGCTTTGTTCCCAGCGGATCTCAGTCCGCCATGCCGCCAGGACCGCTTCTGGTCACTCCCGAAATGACGGGGGAGGGGCTTGATACGGAATGGGAAATACCTTCAACCATTCCTTCTGCCCAACCAGCTGGTTACGTAGAGCTCCATACAAGCAGGATGCTCGGAACAACTGTTGCTGCGGTAGTCGTCAATCCATTCGGCGGCGGCATTACCGGCAGTATCCCTGTTGAAATTTCCGTCCGGCTGACATGGCCTCCGACTCATGGAGGCCGCGAGATCGATTCTCCTCTGCTTGAAGCTGCAACCCACCCCGGACTTCTTTACTGGCCGGGAAATGGCCTGACCGATGTAACCAGCCCTTTCTGGGGCAGACCATGGGCTAGAATGGCGGTTTCTTCCACCGGTATTTACGCTGTAACCGGATCAGAACTTGAACAGGCGGGATGCGGGATAACCGGAACTCCTTCGAGAGCGTTAATGCTTTTCTCCGGTCCCGGAACACAGTATGTCCTTGAAGATCCAGCCGATGAACATCAGCTGTCCGAACTGGCAATAGAAGTGTGTGACGGAGGAGACGGCATCTTCGACCAGTCGGATACACTCATATTCTTTGCTCAGGAGCTCGACAGGTTCGCTGTCTCGAGCGGATACAATAGACTCTCCCACAGGTACGCGACACACAACGTTTACTGGCTGACATGGGGCGGGGAAGACGGCCTTAGAGTTGATACTGTCAGCGCAATGCCCGATGCTTCACCGGAATGGGGAGATAGTCTTGTTCACCGCATATGGCAGGAACAGGAATACGCATGGGTCGCAGGGCAGGAAAAGCGTACGGGATGGGCCTGGACGCAGCTTTTCGAGAGTATACCAAGCTACTTCTACTTCTCAACCCTCTCCGCGGATGGTAATGGAAGCCTGACCCTGTCTATAATTCCCGCATCAACGAACAGTGGACCTCACAGAATTGAACTCGACCTTAACGGTTCTGTGATTGAAGATACTGTTTGGTCAGGAAGCAGGGAAGTAATACTGAATATCAGCGATCTTGAATTGGATCCATCCATGAACCTCCTCAAGGTAACCGCCGTTGAAGAGCCCGGAGCGATATATTTCAATTACTTCATGGTCGAATATCCAAGGAGGCTTTCATTTACAGCCAACCGGATGCTGCGTTTCCCCTTTTCATTTGTTGTAACAAAGTATAACTTCACGTTTGGCGGAGCTGTCAGCGAATTCGGGCTCCTTGATCTTACGAATCCTGCCCTGCCTGTAAGGCTTGAAGGACATTTGTCCGGGGCGGACCTTGATGTCGCGCTTGATTTGTGGAGCAACAGCCAGTTCTGGCTCTCAGCGGGAGCCTCCACCTATCTTTCACCGGATTCGATACTTGTTTCCCAACCCGGCCGGATAATCGGCAGCGGAATTGAGGGAGATGTAGCGATAGTGGTTGCTGACCAGCTGATGGAGACTGCCGAACTCCTGGAAACCATATATGCCGGCAGGGGTCTGTCCGTTGCGATTGTAAGCGCAGGAGAGGTGTACGATGAATTCGGACAGGGCATCCGCGATCCCGGCGCGATAAGATCTTTCTTCAGATACACACAGGATTCATGGAGCGAACCGCCCCAGTCCCTTCTGCTGGTAGGAGACGGATCTTACGATCCTCTCATGCATATCACCGCGTACCCCACGCTGATACCTGCCTGCATTCTGCTGAATTCAGAGGATGGCA
>CAZUYF010000327.1:0-1962 GCA_964624675.1 uncultured bacterium | reverse complement strand
CCCTTTCAGCCTGCCTGTAAGACTATTCATGATCTCTTCTGCATTAAGTCCAAGCGCTGCTGCTTTTGAAAGGTATTCATCTGTAAGCTCCCTGAAAATATCATTTCGATTACTCTGCAATTCTCTTTCACCGGCGCTGATAAATACTCCAAGCCCTTTTCGCGAAGTTACAAACCCATCTGTTTCCAACTGTCTGTATGTCTTTGCAACCGTATTCGGATTAATTCTCAGGGCTGCTGCAAGCTCCCGGATGGAGGGAAGTTTCTCTCCCTCATCGAGCCTGCCAGAAACTATATGAAACACTATCTGCCTTTTGAGCTGCTCGTAAACTGGAATTGCTGACCTTGAATCAATACTGTACACAGGCACCTCATTTCATCTTCTGTATTACTATCATAGTACAGTAGTACAGTGTGTCAAGTGTCCGTGATTTAATCACTACGTCTATACAACAAGGGGATGAAAAAATGGACGAAACTATGTGCATGTAGGGATGATCCAACATCTGAAATGTTGGATTGATACCATTAACCAACACTGGTAATGTTGGTTTTTCATCCTGATGAATACTCTAGTTCATCAGTTTATTGAGCCGGGAAGCTGCTGGGCATGCAGCTATGCAGTTGGAGCAGTCCCTGCCTATCTCAAGCCAGAAATCGAAACATTTCTCTGGATTGAACTGCCATCTGAGAACACCGGGATTGTTAGATTCGGTAAGTATTTCCCATGTGGGATTTTCGGAACTGCTGAGCGCTTCCGCTTCACAGGCCTCTACGCACAGTGTACAGCCGGAGCATACTTCCTCTGAAGAAGGATATTCGTTCGGTGATTGAACAAGCTCAAGGTCGGTAATGATTTTGCAGATCCTTACCCTGGGTCCGAATTCCCTTGTAAGCAGCAGACCGTTCCTTCCCATCACACCAAGTCCTGCATCAACAGCCAGGGGGATACTGAGAGCGGTATCGTTGCCGCATGAACGGCCGTAATATCCCAATAGCCGCAAGTACTCGCCAACAGCCCCTGCGAGGGCTGCCATCTTCGAATACCCTCTTCCGCTTTCCGCTGCTGCACTGAAATCGGGAGATGTCGACAGGCACTCCCTGTCCATCTCAACCGCCATCACCACAGCCCATACAGCATTCTGCGGAAGTGTTACAGGATTTCCGGAACGCTCATTGCTGTATAGCCATTTTGAATCGAGTTCGGTGATCCCGACCAGTGAAGCTCCGAATCTTTTTGCGACAGATGATATGTTTTCGGTTGCGGTCCGTGGGTCTGGAAACTCGTACCTGAATGGAGCGTGGTTATGGACCAGTTTTCTGTTCCCGAGGAGTGTGTCGCGGAACGCACCCGGATAGTTATCATGCAGTGCCCAGGATGCCCTGGCCTCGGCCAGATCAAGAAGTTCAGGGTCACCCGGATCCAGAGTATCAGGCCTGAAATGATCAAAACCGCTGAAAACATCCCTGCGGAAGAAAACTGTTTTCCGCCTGTCAAATCTTCCGTGAACTTCAGGGTTCAGGTATTCTGTACTCTTTCTGCGCATTCCTGCCTCCCGGAATAATATACTAAGAGCCCGGCGTAAACCGGGCTCTTATTATACAGCTTTTATTGGAACTGCTATTTCAGGAGAACTGTTCGCAGGCTGACCTGCTGCTCTCCAACTGTTCCATAAACAAAATAGGTTCCCGCAGAAATACCGCTGCTGGAAATGTTCAGGTTATGTGTTCCCTGTGATAGTGTACCTGAGCAGAAGTCTCCGATCCTTCTGCCGGTCAAATCAAATAATCCGAGGTCACACTGAACACATCCCTGCAGTTCAATGATTGCGCTGAATGAGCCCATTGCTGGATTAGCCACAGTAACGATGTCAGGAGACTGCTCCGTGCCGCCTTCTTCAATACCTGTGGTTCCGGTAAGGTAATCCATATAGACAGTCATGAGCTCTTCTCTTGTGGTTCC
>CAZUYF010000326.1:0-1993 GCA_964624675.1 uncultured bacterium | reverse complement strand
ATCAAAGGAAATACCTCTGGCGGACCAGCACCATTGAGAGAATAGCCTCCTGGCTTGATCTGGGCAGCGGCATAACTGCTGTTGATGTCGGCTGCGGTCTTGGTTATCTGGGCTGGACCTTCTGGCAGCACTACGGCAGCGGCAGCACCTATATCGGGTTAGACTGTTCGATGAAATTACTCCGCGAAGCACAGGAGACGAAGCAGGGCTGGTCAGAGGGAGGAGAAGCCTATTTCGCAAACGGTTCAGCATGCGCTATCCCTCTGCCGGATGAATCCGCCGACTGGACCATGTGCCAGACACTGCTGATGCACCTTGAGTTTCCCAATGATGCCTTGAACGAGATGATCAGGATAACGAAACCGGGAGGTGTCATAATGTGCATGGAACCGGATAACATCTCCTCTTCTATGAGCATGGTCTCCAATTCGGTACACTCCCCTTCAATCGAAGAGAAACTGACACAGTTCAAGATGCAGCTTATCTGGGCTGAAGGAAGAAAGATACTTGGAAGGGGCGACTGGGGAATAGGGACAAAGGTCCCGGGGATGATGGCCGATCTCGGACTGATCAATATCGATGCCCTTTACAATGACTCCCCCCGTTTTACACACCCACCCTACGAGACTGAAGTTCAGAAGTATGATATTGAAAAATTGCGGGAAAATATCAGCGAAAAGGATGAAGATTTAAAAAAACTGCTCTGGAAGGAATACAGGGAATGCTTTCTTGCCGGAGGAGGTTCATTATCCACATTTTACAGGTATAAAAAACTCTGTGAGGAAAGACAGAAAGAGTTCGAGCCGCTAATTCTGGATCAACTTAAGAAAAATTCTTTCTACAATGGCTTAAGTGGCTCTCACTTTTTCTGCATAAGAGGGTTCAAGCCGGCAAGAGAATAAAGCCGGTCAGGGCTCTTCAATAATGCAAACCTTCTGAAATCCGCTTTCCGGATCCTCCTCCCAGGCAAGCAGACCCCCGGATTCAATGTGGAACTTCCAGCTTAAGCCCTCCAGCGGAAAACTGGCAGAGAAAAGATGTTCTCCGTTCATATCGAACACATCAAAGACCGGCATCAATTCAGTCCCTCTCTGAACCCAGAGCCTTTCCTGGCTATCCACACCCAGTCCGACAATCATCCATCTGAAGGGTTCCGGATCCCATTCTATAGGTATACCTCCCATGCCGCCCATTCTGGAGACCCAGTGCTCCATATATGCCTTTTCCTCGTTCATCTCTTCTGAGGATCTGGGGATCGGATTTAAATCCACTGTAATTCGGAAGAGTTCTGTTCCGTCGCTGTCCAAAGCAAGTACATCGTAATTGAGCGTAGACATCTCAGAGAAGAATACCCTTCCACTTCTATCCCCTGTGAAAACAAGTGAACGAAGCATGTTCTTCACGAGCATTCCCAGATCGCTATAATCAACCGGGAATTCATCTGTAAAGTAAATGACCTCCGGGTCAACATCACCCATTCTGAATCTCCCGAGGGTACTGATCCCGGTCAGTACGCCGTCGGATTGATCCATTACGAATTTCAGCCCCAGGTAGTATTCCCCATCCAGTCCACAGGGATCCATGGGTGGATTGTTACCCCAGAGCGCTACCTCTTCAAGAAATGAATAATCCAATCCATCGAATATCTCGTAACTGTTGTCCATAGGATTCAGAACGAATATTCTTCCATCTCCAAGACAGGAGAGGGAAAGGGGCTGTGAAAGCTCCCCCGGACCGCTTCCGGGACGGCTTATCCGGGTGATGAATTCTCCGATTTTCGAAAACACCCTTATGTGGCTCCCGGCCTGATCGAGGATCAGTATTTCTCGCTGATCCCCGAAACAAGCATCATAAATGGCACCGAAGACGTAATTACTGTCACCGTTTTCAACGCCTATACTATCTATAATCTTCAGATCAATTCTGTCAGGCCACGGCTCACCAGCAGTTCTGTCAGAATCATCCTGCCCGCATGATGTCAGCAGCAATGCCA
>CAZUYF010000325.1:0-2012 GCA_964624675.1 uncultured bacterium | reverse complement strand
CTGCATCCGCAGAAATATCCATTACCGGGAAGTGCAATCTTAAATGCAGATACTGCTTTTACTCTGACGAGATGGTTGCTCTTTCTGACCTTTCAACAGAGCAGTGGAAGAGCAGCATAAAAAAACTGGGTGACGCAAAGATAATGAGTATCACCCTTACAGGTGGCGAACCGTTCACAAGACCTGATTTCTTTGAGCTGGTTGATTCAATAATTGAAAATAGAATGCGCTACTCCATACTCACCAACGGTACACTGATCACCGAGGAAACAATAAAGGAATTCAAAAAGGGTAAAAGACGCCTGCGGATGGACAGCATACAGATATCGATTGATGGCTCGTGTGCTGAAGTACACAATAAAAGCCGCCCTGACAGTTTCGGAAGAGCAGTCAAGGGGCTCCGGCTTCTGATGAAAGAAGGGTTTCCGGTAACAGTCAGAGCCACCATCAGTAAACACAACCTGGGTGATCTTGAAGACATGGCTGCATTCCTTCTTGCAAACATCGGCATTCCCTCAATGACGAACAACGAAGCCTCCCCCATTGGCGCGGGATGTACCTATGCGGACGAAGTCGCCCTGGATTGCAAAGACATTCTGGAAGTAGGGTTACGACTGGAAAAACTTCAAAATAAGTACCCCGGTAGAATCACCGCCCAGGCAGGTCCTCTAGCCAAACTCCGAATGTACAGGGAAATGGAAGATGCCAGAAGAACAGGCCAGTTCATCAAACGCTGGAAAATGGGTTACCTCTCCTCCTGCGGTGGGGTATTCAACAGGCTGGGGATTCTTCATGACGGATCGATAGTTCCGTGTTCAATGTTGCATGACCTCACTATGGGAAATATGCTCAATGATGATCTGCTTGATGTATGGGCAAACAGCAAAGTAATTAAGGAAGTTCGAGACAGGTATGTGATTCCAATGTCAGAATTACCGGAATGTTCCAACTGTGAGTGGGTAGATTACTGCAACGGCGGCTGTCCTGGAATTGTTCAGCAGATTCAGAAGACAGTTATGGCACCCAATTGGAGAGGATGCTACAGTAATTTCCTGAAAGCCAACGGAATCAAGAGCATCCACGACGCAGCCGATCGTAGAGGGGAACCGGAATGACGGAGAAATTCACTGAAAATACCGACAGCATTGATAATACTCTAAATCGTGACGCGGAAATGGCAGTTCCGTCGTTAAGTATTATTTATCTGTATATTACGGGCTCATGTAACCTTAATTGCCGCCATTGCTGGATTGATCCGGTCTTTGAAAATAATGGCATCACACCGGACAAATATCTCCCCTGGGTGGACCTTAAGAAAATAGCTGAAGAGGCCCGCGAATTAGGGCTGAAGTTGATAAAGATAACGGGAGGAGAACCGTTCCTCCATCCGGAAATGTGTGGTATACTCTATGGATTGAAGGAGATGGGTCTGTCTCTGAGTATGGAGACGAACGGCACCCTTATCGGTGAGCGGGAAGCTGCTGCACTTAAAGACAATTCTGTCAGGATTTCGGTTTCCATAGATGGGCCGACGGCAGAACTGCATGACAACCTGCGCGGTGTTAAAGGTGCTTTTGATAGAACAATGACCGGTCTTGCGTTTGTGCGGCGGGAAAAGCTCGATTTTCAGATCATCTCCTGTCTTTACCGCGGCAATTCAGACCGATTGCTGGAAATGGTTGAATTTGCCAGGCAGGCAGGTGCCAGTTCGCTGAAGATAAATGTCATCAACGGGATCGCCCGTTCTGATCAAATGAATACGGCAGGTGAATTGCTGACCGTGCCGGAAGTCCTGTCAGTATATCGGGATTTAAAGCGGGAGCTTGCAGATCTGGAAAATTTCCGCGTGTTTTTTGATATTCCCCCGGCATTCAAAAGTCTGAAGGAGATCAGGACCCGCGGTTTTGGTACCTGTGGTATTCTGAGTATCCTGGGCGTGCTTCATAATGGCCATGCAGGGTTATGCGGGATTGGTCTGCATGTAAAAGAACTGGATTTCGGCGATCTGAGAA
>CAZUYF010000324.1:0-2017 GCA_964624675.1 uncultured bacterium | reverse complement strand
CACGATAATAAGGATAATAATAGCCAGCAGAACTATTGTGCCGGAAATCCATCTCACTAACTTCATTATTTTACCACATCTTCTTCGAAAATCTTCTTTAACATCGGCTCGAATCGGCTACCGATCTCCCGGAACGTTGTTTCGGGATCTGAGCCCACGACATTGATCCAGTGTATGTACAGAATGCCGTCGTCCTTGTTAATATCAACCGTAAGAGTTCCCGGTGTCAGGGTTATGGAATTCGCCAGGAAAGTGAGACCAGTGTCGGATTTAAGTTCAGTTTTAAGCCTTACAATACCGGGCTTAATAGGCATTGACGGATGAATCACACGGTATGCAACATCGAAATTAGCCTTTACAAGTTCCCAGATGAAGATCGGAAGGTACCAGAACAGGAAATAGAATACCCTGATGGGATTGAAAAGCATATGCGGCCTGGTTACAAACATCGAACCCATGACCGCAGCAACTATCAGTGCTGCTACAGCTCCCGCTATCAGATTCTGCGTATCAGGCACCCAGGTGAGAATGCACCATACTGCGAAAGCGAATATGAACATCAGAATTCTACTCTTCATAATCTACACCCCCCCGCCCATTCCGGAAACCAGCACCCTGACCGCGGGCTCCAGGAAGATAGCTCTCACTTCGGGAATGAGGAGCAGCCCGCCGAATATGCAGACCAGCGCAAGTAATATCAATGATATCCGCATGAGTAATGGTACCTCTTTGATATTCGCGAACTTATCTTTGAGGGCACCAAGAAATGCGAATCTTGTTAGCTTGAGAATGTAGGCAATCGTAATAATGCTCATGAGGACCGCCCAGGCAGCGAGTTTCATGTGACTCGCTTCAACGAGGGCTAATATAATGATCAGTTTGCTCCAGAAACCTGCAAACGGAGGAATACCGGCAAGTGACATTGCTCCAACAAGTGTGGATCCGCTTGTTACCGGCAGTTTTCTGGAAAGTCCGCCCATTTCTTTCATATTCCGGGTTCCGGCAGCGTATTCAACGGCTCCCGAATCAAGGAATAGAAGGGATTTGAACATGGAATGGTTGAAGAGATGGAAGAGTGCTCCCATTATTCCAAGAGGTGTACCGATACCCAGCCCCACCATAATGTAGCCTACCTGGCTTATGGAGCTGTAGGCAAGCAGCCTTTTCATATCCCACTGCCTCAGTGCCACAAGGGCGCCAACACCCATGGATATGGCTCCCAGAGTCATCAGGATTATCGAGATCTGATGCGGAAATCCGAAGACGGTGAAGAATACCCTTGCTATCGCATACACTCCCAGAGCTTTTATCAGTACACCGGACAGCATCGCCGAAATTGGAGCCGGAGCTGAGGGGTGAGCATCGGGAAGCCAGGCATGGAACGGAACCATTGCGGCTTTCAGCCCGAACCCTGTCAGGAGGAGGCCGAATACCAGGTACATCAAAGCAGGCTGTTGCGAACCGGCCAGAATTCCAGCCATATCAGCCATATTCAGCGTACCTGTATAGCTGTACAGGAATATCACACCCATCAATATCAGGAGTGAAGCAACACCACCCATAACAGCGTACTTGAATGAAGCTTCAAGCTCACGTTTCTCCGTGCCGAACGCCACAAGCGCATAACTTGCAATGGAAGCAATCTCAACGAATACAAACAGGTTGAACAGATCACCGGTGATCAGAACACCATTCATACCGGCAAGCATAAGGAGGAACAGGCAGTAGAACTGCCATTTTTCGGTGTATCTTGTCATGTAATTAACTGAGTATACAGCAACGATGAATGCGACAAAATTAACAATCAGCAGCATGAATATGGTGAGTCCATCAATGACAAGCTGAATACCGACTATTTTTCCAAGTACCTCATTGAAACCGCCCCAGTTACCGATGTTATAAACTATCCTTTGCGCAATCTCCATTTTCAGGAGGAACAGAACGGAAAGTATAAATGTGCCTCCGGAAGCCACAACCCCGAAAATATCGGGAATTCCCTTTATCCTCTTAAGCAGAG
>CAZUYF010000323.1:0-2017 GCA_964624675.1 uncultured bacterium | reverse complement strand
ATGAACACATGGCCGCATTGGAGCTTCATGATGTTCTGTTCGGCGATTGATCTAAGTTCGAGATCCGTGCCGTCGCTTCTTATCAGCCTCGGACCGGAAGCTTCTGCAAATGCAAGCCCGAACCGGGCTCCTGGAACCGTGCCGGATACAGCTTCGAAAAGGTCTTCAACGGTTTTAATGAAATGAGACTGCCCGAGAATGATGTTGCAGCCTTCAGGAAAATCAAGCCTTACCAGTTCAAGTTCAGGTTTCCCCATCGGTACCGCCTTTCATGACGATCAGTATCTCTTCCGTTTACTTGCCGAAGGTATATTCATTTCAGTCCTGTAATTTGCCACTGTTCGCCTTTTCACTTCGATTCCTGAAGCTTCCAGGGCCTGAACAAGCTTAGCATCGGACAGGGGTCTGGTCTTGTCCTCCGACCCTATGAGTTTCCTCAGTTCATCCTTGGCTGTTCTGCTGGATATTTCCCCTCCATCACCGGAAAGAGCTCTGCTGAAGAAGAATCTCATCTCGTGAATTCCACCCGGAGACTGAACGTACTTGCCGTTGATAGCTCTGCTGATGGTGGACTGGTTATATCCAAGAGCATTGGCCACCATTTGCAGTGTGAGGGGGCGCAGTCCCTCTATTCCGTGCTCGAAAAAGCCCCTCTGATACTCGGCCAGGAACTCACCTATCCTTGTTACGGTTTCCTGACGCTGTCTTATGGCTTTAATAAACCATGAAGCCTTCTGAAATTTATTTTTAACGTATTCCTTCTCCTTTGGTGAGGTACTGGGGGATTCAAGAATACGTCTGTTCCGCGCTGAAATCATGAGATGAGGGAATCTGTTGTCATTCAGTATCGCCTCGAAATGATCATCTATCTTGAAAATAATAATATCAGGAATCACAGCGGCGTTTGCCGAAGATGAAAATTCGTTGCCCGGCCACGGTTTAAGTACGGATATTCTGTCAATTGCTTCCTGTACCTTGTGGGGTGATACCCTTTCGGCTGCTGCGATAGCTTTGATCTTTCTTTCGGCGAGTTCACTGAAATGTGCAGCTATGATCCTGTATTCAAGACTGTCATGATCGTATCCCAGCTTATCCAGCTGCATCTCAAGTGCTCCACTGGCACTCATCGAACCTACACCAGTCGGTTCCAGAGTCCGGACTATCTTCACGGCCTCAGGAAGGAGATCGGGGTCGCCTTCCCAGGCCGACATCAGTTCCTGATCAGGCAGCGAAAGCAGTCCATGCCTGTTGAGTGAATAAACCACGTAAATAACGGCTTCCTCCAGATCACTCGGAAGCATAAGAGACCAGACCTGATCAAGAAGGTACTCGTATAGTGTTGGCTCACTGGGAGGTTCAGGCATCCATGGATCTTCATCACCGCGATAGGACCCCGTATAGCTGTCCCCTGAATGCTCATCCAGCTTTTTGAGTATGTCCAGGGTATCATCCTCTTTGCTGTCGTTTCTTGATGGTTCCTCATCCCATGAATCTTCAATTTCACGGGTTTCATTACCGTCGCTCTTTTCGCTCTCTCCCTTGATCTCAGGTCCTGACTGCTCAAGAAGAGGGTTATCCTGAAGTTCCTGCCTGATAAGGTTCTCCAGGTCCAGAGAGGGAACCTGAAGAATCTCGAGAGCTTGCCTAATCTTCTGTGTAAGCACAAGTTTCTGGGTCTGGACCATCCGCAGATTCTGATTAAGCCTGAAATCCGGCATTCTACAACTTGAACCTTTCACCAAGGTAGATCTCCCTGGCCTCGGGGTTTTCAGCAAGCTCCTGGGCTGATCCGGATATAAGTATTCTGCCATCATACATGATGTACGCCCTGTCAGTGATCTCAAGGGTTTCCCTTACATTATGGTCGGTGATGAGAATACCAAGCTTCCTTGACTTGAGCTCCATTATGATACTCTGGATATCATCAACGGCTATGGGATCAATACCGGCAAACGGTTCATCAAGGAGCAGGAAAGCAGGATCTGTCACGAGAGCTCTTGCAATCTCAACCCTTCTT
>CAZUYF010000322.1:0-2018 GCA_964624675.1 uncultured bacterium | reverse complement strand
AGGTGGTGCACAAAGCCCTCATTCAGTCAGGGAAGCAGATCCCCCTTTCCTTCCTGAAGATCGGCATCAAAGGTGATATTCTGGACGAAATGAACCTCTAATGTCTATCCCGACTGGTGTTCGAGTCATTGCAGTCAAACGCTGTAATCGTTACCCTTCAGGATAAATCTGTCTCCTGCTTTTATCTCTGGTGATAAGCATATCAGCCACCATGGGGGGACATTCTTGATCTTACCGCCCATAGATTCGTTGTGACCGAAGACCAATGAAAATGAACCGTTCATATCACCCGCCAGCTCCGGCAATATTGTTCCGCTCGTGATTCGCCTATTCAAGCCTAATTCGACCTTGCTGACAGTCCTTCCATCAACACCGAATTTGTCCAGTCTCGATTGAAGCTCCTCAAGCCCTTCATCAGCCTTGGCCTCCGTTACAATGTTGTTCTCTATTCTAAGTCTTACTCCCTTTATACCATCGCTATCCGACACATCACAGAAGATATCGCCATTGATGCTGTTGTCTTCCGGGACCGCGGTAAGCCCACCGCATGGTAGCCAGAAATCGACTTGTCCATTGCCGTATGAGGCCGATGAAAATGGCCCGGCACTGATTAAGAACTTGTCTCTGCTCAGCTTAACGCTTAGCTCGTTGTGATGGCTGCTGAATATCCTCAGGGAATTATTCTTCAGAAGATAATCCGCAGTATGCTTCATTACGGTGTAATCTTCACTTTTCAGTGATGCAGCGTCCCAGTACATCTGCATCCTCTCCATTATCTTCGAATCCGTGAAGAAGTCCTCCTCGAACTGAAATATCTTAAAGGCGGCGTATCTCATTCTGTCATTCATGAAGTAAAAACGCTGGGTATTGGAAATGGTATCGTTTACGGCCTTGACCCTCTCATCGGCAATTTCCGCTAGATTGGGACCAATAGACTTTCCGATTTGTATGAATACAGTCACCCACTTGAGCTCTTCGAACTTGTATTGCGAATTAAGCTGCATCCTGTCGATGGGCAGAGAGGACCAGTACTCCTGGACAAGATCACTACTGAAGAGTGAGAACCGGTATTCCGCACCGATATTGCGTAATTTTGTAACGAATTTCTCGAGATATTTCGAGGTATTATCCTGATAGTGCAGCAGTACCTTATCGTTCTGGGTGACTTTCAGGCAATCATCCACGATCAGGTCAATGCAATCATCTATCTTGTCTTCCATTTTCGTGAACTGAAGCTTTTCCAGATAGGCACTGCTGAAAGAAAGGTACAGCTCATCATTTTCTTCTCCCACATCACAAAGGATCAGAAAATGCTCGGCCGTTGAGCGAAAGAACTTCTTCAGAGTTCCGCGTACCGGCTCGGTTCGCACAATCTCGGCAAGGCCGTGTTTCTTGAGCTTGTTGAGGTAATAAGTTGCCAGCTGTGCCTTGATCCCCAGAACCTCGGCAATGCCTGTACCGGAGTACTCCTGTTCCCGCAGCAGGTTCAGAATGGCGTATGCAATCTTGTTCCCAAGCAGCAGAAGTTCCTCGTGGTCGGATAGAATTCGCAGTCCTTTCATGATCCTCCCTGAATTCGAGATCAAAGCCATTTCCTCCATAGCCCCTTCCCTGAAGGACTTGACTTCTCTCAACTGTATTTCTATAATAATTATATATAAAAATACAATTTTAGCAAGTAGGTGATATCCTGAATTAGTTCTATCGATTCTGCACTGGATCAGATTTAATTGATGACTGAAAGGGAGGGGTTTTTATGAAATATTTTCTTTTTCTGTGTGTTTTCTCTATCTCGACATCTATGGTGTATGCCGATCCTTCAATTCTTGTTTATCATGATGTTCGTGACGATTACGGTAATGCCGTCATTGATGCAATTGATGAGCTTTGGCCATCGTGCATACCTGATGTGTATACGGGTACTGCAGGGCAGAACGGTTTTAACGCGGCTCTCTCATCAGGGAGCTGGGATGCGGTAGTAATCGAATGCTGGTGCAGCGACTTAAACGGAATAGACT
>CAZUYF010000321.1:0-2022 GCA_964624675.1 uncultured bacterium | reverse complement strand
CCTGAATCAGTGAAATGAATCGACAAATGAAACATCATAGAAGCCTTGATTGGTCGGAGTGGTCTGCGATGACCATTCAGTCCCATCCGTGGTGTGGAGAACGATACCATCGCTTGCTCCAACACCTACCGTCCATGCTGTATTCTGATCCGTAGCGCATGTCCGAAGCAGATAGTAACCACCTGCTTCGGGAGGTACCGACTGCTGTGCCCAGCTGCTTCCGCCATCCTCGGTCAGGTAGAGTTTGCCGTAATCGATTGCAACCCACGCTCTGTTCACACTGGTTGGGCAAACACCATTTGCGTCGTCACTAAAAGGAGTTCGATGCAGAGAATCAGGTGTGCATAAGTCCCAGTTCACACCACTATTCACTGTATTGGCCATTGTGTAACCATGCCCGACTGTCCAGCAATGATCCTGATCGAATGCGCTGATCGAAATCAATGGGTAATCTGTCAGGAGAATCGAATCACCTTCAGCGGTCCAGGTTATACCTCCGTCCGTGGAGTGGATGATTATAGCATCAGTTCCGTCAGAGCCGCATGCCCAGATATTAGATGCATCAACAACTGAAATTGAGGTCATGTTGAATGAATCGTATACAGGATCTGACATTGATGCCCAGGAATTACCCTCATCGGTCGAATGGATAATCGTGTTATTCCCGCCCGAAACCCAGATGTTATTCTCACCGAGTATACTGAGATCGGACAGATCTGAAGCGGGTATACCCGAATTATGGGGAAGCCTTTCCCAGGTTTCTCCCGCATCCTGTGTTGTGAGAATTACCCCGAAGCCTCCAGAAGGATCACCAACTGCCCATGCCTGGAGAGAGTCGACCGCTCTGACTGCTACTAGGCTGGCATTCGGGATTGTAGAGCTATCACCCTGACGAGTCCACGTATTTCCCCCGTCTACAGTATGAAGGATCATACCGAATCCACCTGATATATCTCCAACCACCCATCCGCTCAATGAATTCACCGGGGATGGCCCTGAAACATCTCCGCATGCTGTTACGAGCAGTGGAAGGATAAACGCAGCAAGAATGCTGTATGTTCTTATTTTGTCAGCGATCATTCTGATGTCCTTTCTTGAACAATGTAAGCAGGAATTTTCAGGAATTACTGTTGATACAGTCATTATCTAACAAAAATCACCGGGTTTACATACGATCCGTCAGTCAGGGTCCAGCAGGTTCCGGTAGTTTCCTGCTCCATCTGAAAAGGCTCCCGAATAAGATTGAGAACCAGGCTGTCGGGAAGGTTTGATCGGGACGTATCGATCTCGGCTGTGGGACCTTGACTCAGAATCTGAAGAGAACCTTCAATTACCAGGGCAGAGGAATAGTCAAGATGGGATACCAGTACTCCCTCGTTAATACAGAATGAGTCTGGGATAACGGCATCGGGAGTGATCACCAGTACCAGATCAGTGTAATATCCCCAGCCGATGAAATGTTTCATTATTACCAGCTGAAGGTTCAGGTCACTTCCCAGCGGAATGGAAGATTCCACCTGCTCAAGAGTCCAGATATCAAGATCTGCAGCAGCGCTGAATACAAGAAGCATCAGCAATACAGCCATCAATCGCATAATTGCCTCCCGTTCAGAATCAGATGTAATCTCTTCAGAAATAGAACTATCCTTTGTAATCCATATTATAGTCAGAAATAATCAACTGAAAACAGAAGTAGTTGTTTCTTATCTCAATCCTTACAGGCAGTTTCCAGCCTGTCCAGTTTCAGTCCTCCACTTTATATTGTCGGCACCCGTCATCAAGTTCTTCTGTGATATTCCGTTAGTATTTAAAGGAGAGATGATATGAAGAAGTCTTACATGCGATTTCTGTTTCTTATTCTATCCTTCATGGTGGTGTCCGAAGGTGCAGCATCGGATGTGATGGTCAGGCTCTTCGAACTCAGGGATTGCTCAATTGAGTCCCTTCTAGCCGACGGTTACGATATAGCAACAGTGAATCGCAGTCAGAACTATGTTGATATTGTCATTGACGAATCATATC
>CAZUYF010000320.1:0-2034 GCA_964624675.1 uncultured bacterium | reverse complement strand
AGGTCCGCAGGCAGTCCAGCGCCGCCGCTGGGATCCGTTCCACCGATAAAAAGCATAACATTATTCAAGCGGTGTAACCCTTTCTGTTATTCCTGATCCTTTTTTGGTATCGTGAACTGATCGCTTTCAAAGCGATCGCCTCCCAGCCAGATGTCAACCTTGATACCGTTGCGTGTTTTCGAAACATCACAGTGTTTCACCTGCCACCCTAGCAGATTAAGTCTGGATGCGCCAAGCATGTCGTGACCGGTCATGGCGCCGTAATAACCGGCCAGCTCCGGTCTCTTCGGGCTGTTCAATGCAAGGTCAATTTTCCTGATCTCCTCATCAGTATGAGGGTTGTCATCCAGCACAGAGAGATGGAGCCCGTCCTCCTCCTGATGGAGGGAGATGACCAGCCGCTTCGGATTCTTTTCCAACAGGTAATTCGATACTTCACCGATCAAGTGGAGGATCAGTTCTTTTCTTTTCATAATTAATTACTCCTGTCAGTTCACTATTTGAAATCAGAATCTTTTGAGCGATACCAGGCAATAACTGAAACGATGAATGCCGCGGTCAGACCACCAGCGAAACCATTGTTGTAGAGGTTCATACCACCCTGCCATGTTCCGGTCTGGTGAACCAGAACCAGGTGGATGAATCCGGCGATCAAACCGGTCAGTATTCCGAATGCCCCGGCCAGTGGCGCGAGGGTAGTACAGAAGATCGCGGCCAGGATAGCACCTGGAGCCGTGAGTGATTTACCGAAGAGGAGAGTTGCTATGATCACTCCAAGAACGACCGGCCAGGAATTCCTGAGATGTGTACCGAATGCGCCGAAGCCCATTATCGTCAGTAGTCCTCCTATAGTTGGGCCGTTGAAATCCCCGCCTATCAGCAGAATGTAGAGAGAACCGGCAAGTCCTATGAGACCGGCATTGAGGAGAGCTCCCTCCATCGATTCCATGTCCATGAAATCTGAAGGTAACCGGCCGGAGTGTTTCTGAATGGCTAACAGATCCTTCAGGCTCTTCCTGCCGCCTGACAACAATCCTGTCAGGATCAGAATGAGTGAAAGAACGGGAACCAGGAATGTGAGTATGAGGGAATCCTCGGTGTGCCACAGCATAAGATTCTCGAAGGTGTGCCCTCCGGCTCTGATCAGTGCGGCGGCGAATAGAGCGAAAAAACCGCATGACAGACCCAGATTGTAAAGGTTGTATCCCTGGTGGAAATGCAGCATGGCTACAGCGATAGCCGGAAGCAGGAAACCGGCGGCGATACCTGCGATTGTTCCAACAGCGATAGCAGACAATCCTGAAAGACCCAGCTCGCACGTTATCAGGCTGACCAGCGGTCCGAGGGCAGTTCCGAAAAGGGCGATGATTATGTACTCGGAGAAGCTCTTGCCGACCAGTTTCCCCGAGATGTATACACCAATGATAATGGGGATGATATTAACGGGTGTTTTACCGAACAGGGCGAAACCCATCATAGTGAAAATAGCGGCAAAGGTTGATCCGGAGAGCTGAACTTTCGATAGCACAATGAGTATCAGACCAATAGCACCAACCACCGCTGCATTTATGAAAGAGGCTCCGACGCTGCTGGTGGACATGAAATCACTGATGAGTCTCGCCGGCTGGAACTGCAGGTCAAGGAATCCACCGAAGGCTTTGCTTGCTCCGTCCGCAACTATCCCGGTGATAATGAAAGAGAACATGATGAATATGAGCAGGAATAGCAGTGTTCTGTTCTGGCCTACTATGGCTTTCTCCTTTTACTTAATACCATATAACCCGCACATTGTATTCGGAACTATACTTGCTGGCCTGTATATGTGCGAGTACAAGTTCAGATGAAGCCATGGCAGTTCTGTCTGAGATCACTCTTCCTGAATCATTCTGACACTGCAGGGTGTGCTTACTCCTGAACAGATACTTCCGTCTATTAGTTCAGCTTGATTTGTCAGAGACACTACTTCAAACCATTGAAGATTTCTCTCAGAACGGAAGACAGAGCGACCAGATTGTACGGCTTCTGCAGGAAGCC
>CAZUYF010000319.1:0-2036 GCA_964624675.1 uncultured bacterium | reverse complement strand
CCTGCTCTTGTGGAGAAGGCCTCGCTCAGAACACTGAGGTCCTGCTGGAGTGTCGTTACCCAGTCATCCATCATGTGTTTCATCCGTCTCTGAATTCTGCGAGTTCGAAAAGGGATCGAATCTCGTAGTCGGGTACTATAGCAGTCTCATTCTCTATATTGTTTCGATTGAGCCAAACCGAGACGGCACCGACTCCGTTTGCGCCGGCAACATCCGATTCCAGCGAATCACCAATGTGCATGAGTTCAGAAGGGTCACATCCAGCATTCTGACATGCCGCGAGAAACATTCCCGGGTGAGGTTTCTCGACCCCGACATCCTGTGAGAACACAACAAAATTGAAGCGATCCGGGAGTCCGCATCTTTCCGGATACCCATTGCCGTTAGACAGAAGTCCGATGGTGAAATCCGAACGGAGGGTATCCAGAACCGGGATAACATCAGGGTAGAGTTCAATATCCTCGAACCGGTGCTTCAGATACAGGGCATTCAGGTCGATAGCAAGAGCATCGCCTGCGCATCCGATGGACTCCAGTGTGCGTTTGAATGAATGAAGCCGGACCTCCTCAAGGTTGATGACCTTTCCCTTCAGTTCGACTGCAACTGAGTTACGAATCTCGATCATCCGGTCAACTGTCAGACCAGCGAAGGCGCGCCGGGGAATGTGATGCCGCAGTTCTGCGAGGGTAACTGAAAGAGAGTGCCGCATGACCTTCTCGAAATCCCAGAGGGTCATGTCACCATCGAATGATATTATCTTGATCAATATGGCTCCACTCTTCCAATCGCATCCGGCTTCGGCATGGTATGAATACAGGATACGCTATCAACCTGGCAAAAAAGCATACACCATAATCCCGAAAGATCGTAGAAGGACTATCTATAGAGTTCCACAGATTCAAAAGGCGTTTCGGCTTCGGGACGATAACGCTGAAGCTGCATATTCAATCCCTCATTGCTTACCTGTACAAGAAGGTAGTTGTAATCCTCCACTCTCTGATCGCTCTTCCAGTACATTTCTTCAGGATAGTTATCTGACTGAGGAGTTGCTTCATGCCCCTGTTCACCACCGCCACCACCAAGGACAAGGTACCGAATTCCTTCAACTTCATACAATTCCGTTGTGTGTACATGCCCGTTAAATACAGTAATGCTCAGATCAGATGCAAAAGGTTGTATATAGTAGTGCGGGTTGTGCTCTTCAGGCAGAGGTCCGAATCCGGCCTGACAGAATGCAGGATTATGAAACGTGATGAATACCTGTCGGCTGCCAATACTAACAGCTTCTGAAAGCCAATCAGTTAAAATATCCATCTGTGCCCGGAACTCAGGGTGGTTCCCCCCCCATTCGGATGGATTCCGGTAGTCCATATCACCGGTATCGAGGAAGATGAAGCGACAACCTTCGTAATCAAACATGTAAACCCGGTTATCGACTGTGAAACCCAATTCTGACAGGTACGGTACCGTACTCATAAGACCATCAAGGTTTTCATCCAGCCAGGTTTCATGATTCCCTGGAGCCGGAAAATACCGGCCTGGAAGCCCTTCTGGATTACTCTCTGGAAGTTTGGTCAGAAATCGCTCATACAGATCACTCCAGAAAGGACTATCATCTCTGGATGTTCCGAAGAAACCGAAATAGGTCATATCACCTGTGTTGAGGCAGAACGATGGACCCAGCATAGGATCCTCCGCTCCTTCATTGATAAGTTCAATGATACTGTTGTATACCCAGGCCTGCCCCTCAGAGCGCAGCACAATATTAGCTCCTGGTCCACGCAGCATCAGACGTGGCCATCCATTTTTCAATACAGAAAGGGTGTAGGCATCTGGTATACCCACCGGCCACACCTTGAACCAGTCCAGTTCCCCGGTTGCAGGATCGAAGCTCAGTTCATAATCCAGCTGAGCGTCGGGGCCGTATGCATATAACTTGACCTGTTCAAAGCAATCTTCGATTTCATTAATCTGGTTTTCATCGAATGGGAAATAGCCCGGGAGTCTGTTGTCGCCGAATACTACGAAAGAAAAAG
>CAZUYF010000318.1:0-2037 GCA_964624675.1 uncultured bacterium | reverse complement strand
CACCCATGATCAGAGGGAAGAGATTACCGAATACGTCTACAGCAGCTTCTATAAGCCCCGGAAACCACTTATTCAGATGCAGGACCATCTTATCGTAAGAAAGTGAAGTGCGGATTATTCTGGTTATCTCCAGAGGGTTGAATCGCAGTAAGGTTCATAGTATTGTAGCTTCGAGATTGCAGGGCCGTCCCGGGGACGGAGTCGATCACACACCCACAAGGGGGACTAAATGAAACTTGTTACTATATTTTCACTGACGGTTATACTTGTGCTGATGGCATGTGGAGGTGACGCACTGCCCGAGGATTCCATGACAGGCTTTGTTGAGGCAATTAAGGCCGGAGACGGTGAAACGGCTGCCAGTTACATATCCAGCCACGCGCTTAGTGAGATGGACGTACAGCTCGTTGCTATCAAGGAGAATCCCGAGATGTCAGTCACCTACTTCGCGACCATGGGAGTCGAAGCGACTGCAGACGAAATCGCGGATTGGACCTCTAGAGACCTCCTTGCAGCTTTCTTCGGAAGCCCGGGAATGGTAGAGGATTTAGGAGACAAGCTCGATCTGGAAGTAACCGGCTCGGAGGTTGATGGTTCCGAGGCAGTCGTCTTCTTCACTACTCCCGATGGTGACGAAGATGAGTTTGAAATGATCCTCGAGGACGGAGTGTGGAAGCTCTACGAGATGCCAAATAACTAGATTCTTTCCAACTATTTCTGAACGCCCCGTGACATTCCTGTTACGGGGCGTTCGTAAAATCCACTGCGAATTCTATAACGCAAACATTGCCATACGCTGGGTGTTCTTCTATTGCAATGCCGACCAGACTGAAATCCGGATTGAGAATGCTGGTTCGATGTCCCCTGTCAGATACCCCGTCATCAATAAGAAGGCCAACTACGATCTCTCTTCCGGTAGTTGGTCCGTATGAGATAACTTCTCCAATTGAAAACATCCATTGCCCGTACCTCTCGATCCTGGTTGAAAACTCCGACCGGTCACTGCCGATGTGACCAGTTTCTCCTGTCAGGGAGAGATCCAGGGCATGATCAAGGGCAGCCAGGCTGATACCCTCCGATGGAACCAGAGAGTTCATCAGATCGGTATCTTCCATATCCGAAACACATTCTTCAACTGCCTCCGCACCCTCCCGCGTTATTAGTGATGGTTCTTCAAGTTCACGATACAGCATCCCGGTAAAGTACTCCAGCCTCGGTTCGATGAAATCGTGTGCGTAAGAAACCGGATCAGTCCTCGCCATATTCAGATGCAGGATCACGTCTTTCTCAAGCTCGTCAAGGAATTCCGAGTCTACCGCTGTTGAAAGCTGCACGAGAGCCCAGTCTGTTACCGGCCAGAGGTCCGGTTTGCTCCAGTCAGAGATTGGGAGGGTCTGGGGATCCTTGAGTGAGACTGTAGAGACCTTCAGCTGCTGCGATAAAGATCCGCAGCTGGAAATAGTCAGGATCAGTATTGTCTGTAAGATCACCTTCAGTAATTGCATGCGCTTCTGCAGTCCACTACATCAACACCGAGCCTGATTGTTATCTCTGTCATATGATTGCACTGCATTGATGAACTTCCTGCTTGATCTCGCTTCCATGCTCATCAATTGCAGTGTCCAGGTCGTAATCCATCTGTAAGCCTAGCCAGAAAGTTGCTGAATTCCTGAAGTATGCACTCAGCCGGAGGGCAGTATCTGCAGTTACCTTTCTCTTCCCATTTACAATTTCGTTTATTCGCCGAGGGGATACTACAAGCTCTTTTCCCAGCTTGTTCTGACTGAGATTCAGCGGTTTCATGAATTCCTCAAGAAGTACTTCGCCAGGATGCAAGGGAGCTATATCCTTCATCTCATTCTCCTAGTGATAGTCAACGATCTCAACATCGAATGCATCTCCTTGTCTCCAGACAAAACAGATTCGCCATTGATCATTGATCCTTATGGTATGTTGTCCTTTCCTATTGCTTCTTAGAGCCTCAAGCCGATTACCCGGAGGTACTATAAGATCATCTATACTTGTACTTCTGTGCAG
>CAZUYF010000317.1:0-2043 GCA_964624675.1 uncultured bacterium | reverse complement strand
TGTTGATGGCAGTATGAATGTAGGTTTCGATCTCGGCTGCTGAGCTTCCGGTTACACTGAGGTCGACCATGGTTACGTCAAAACCAAGGCTTTCCTTCCAGGTAACGAAAGCGTCCATCCCGGTCGTAACGAAGTCGGAATGTCCGACAATGAGATAAGGAGCCGGAGGAGTGTCGCAGCCGCCTTCGAATGTGCCGTAGTTTGCGGTCATTCCGGAAAGAATCTGTTCGAAAGCGGGAGCGTATAGTCTGCTGGCGTTTTCGTACGTTGCGCTAAGGTCACCACCTTCGAATGAGAGGGAGATGGTAGCATCTGTCAGAAGATCACAGGTATTGCCCGAAGGGTTCCAGCGCAGTGGAAGAACTTCAACGAGAGCCAGGTTGCGGCCGCGCATCTGCCCCGCGTAAATGACCCTTACCCATTGTTCGGGATAAGCAGTGCCGGAAGAGTAAACTTCATCATTGAATTCCATGATGAAAGCATCACGGGATTCACTTTTAGTGGCGGACTGGATACCCGGATTAATGGGCCACTGCGGACCGCTGATATTCTGAACGGTTTCATCTGAAATTGAAACTTCAACTGTAGCGCCAACAGGGATCTCCAGCCAGGCGCGGTATACCGGCATCCTGGGATACGAGAAATCGTTGACGTTTTCGGAACCTTCAATCACTGCAACGGAGTAGTTTTCTCCCCTGATAGCCAGGGTTCTGAAGACAGGCTGTGGCGCCTCCAGCTCAAAAACAATGCCGTCTGCCGATGATTCCAGAGTTGTAAGCCCCGAGGCAAGAACCGCCCCGGAAATAAGAAGCATTATGCAGAAGAGGGTTTTCATGCATTTTCCTTTCATTAAGGAGTGTATGATATTAGAAATGTAGTTCTCTTGGATAATGTTGTATTTATGAAACAATAGAATACAAAATCTGGTTCCCAGCGTAAAGGGTTCGGTATCATGGTTTTTCATAAGCTTTTATTGCTTATTACCATATTATTATCTGTTGCACGCGGAAGCGGCAGCGACGGAATTTCATTGGTTTTATCAGGCGGTGGTGCTCGTGGTTTCGCCCACGTGGGAGTATTGCTTGCTCTTGAAGAGGAGAATGTATGCATTCGAAGTGTAACCGGGGCAAGCATGGGCTCGCTGGTAGGAGGATTGTACTCCTGCGGTTACTCTCCCGTTTACATTGATTCTCTGGTCAGAAATACCGACTGGAGTCTGCTCTTCTCTTCCAGTCCGGACAGCAGGCTCACTTTGCTTCCTCTTCGATTGTCGAATTCCCATGACATTCTCAGGCTGCAGGTTAAGGGATTTTCTCCACTCATTCCCCGCAGCGCGATTTCAACTCAGAGAGTTGGATCCCTACTGTCGTCGCTTACCAGCCCTGTTCAGGTTGAGGCCGGGCTGCAGTTTGATTCCCTGCCGATTCCTCTGAGGCTCGTGGCGTTTGATCTTGTAAGTTATGAAAGAATAGTACATTCCTCCGGAAATCTCTCACAATGCCAGCTGAGCTCAATGGCAGTTCCAGCGGTGTTTCCTGCAGTGAGAATGGGGGATATGCTGCTGGTTGACGGCGGTGTGGGAGATAACTTACCTGTTGATGTTGCTCTGGAAACATGGGATTATCCTGTGCTTGCCGTGGATATTTCTTCGGGATCACCGGATATCCCTGAAATTCCAACGATGGTTCAGGTTGGCAGTCTGACCTACAGTGCGCTGTCAGCAAGGGTTAACAATATCTACAGCGCTCAGCCCGACTTCTATTTCAGGCCTGATCTGCATAATGCAAAAAGTTACAATTTCACAAGTGAAGCTGCTGACAGCCTGATAGATCTGGCATACGTACAAATGCTTCAGTACCTGCGGGAACATCCTGAGATACCCAGGAATGAAAGCCGTTCTTTGCAGGCAGGCAGTGATGAATACTCGATCAGACTCATAGACGAAATTGAATACAGAGGGCTGCTGGAAGTATCGGAAGATGCGGTTCTTGACTGGATGATACTTTCGCCAGGGGAGAACGCAACTGCTGTGAATCTGCGGGA
>CAZUYF010000316.1:0-2079 GCA_964624675.1 uncultured bacterium | reverse complement strand
GAGTATACTTCTGCCGCCTCAATGCAGATGGTATCAGCCAGACCCACAGAATGCTGCTTGTGAAATAATAGAAGAAACCTGAGAAATTCAGGTATCAGTGCCGCCCGGAGCCCTGCTCCGGGCGGTTGTGGTTCTGAATGCAAACGATTACAGCATTTCTTTAGCGTAATTCTCTGCTATGTAATCGATATCCTTGTCCCCCCTGCCTGAAAGATTCACGAGTATGGTTTTATCTCTTTCCATGCTGCCTGCAAGTTTCACAGCGAAGGCTACCGCGTGAGCGCTCTCCAGCGCGGGTATTATTCCCTCAAGTCTGGAAAGTGAAAAGAAAGTCTCAATAGCCTCAGTATCGTTGATAGTACAGTATTTTACCCTGCCTGTATCCTTCAGATAACTGTGCTGAGGCCCAACTCCGGGATAATCCAGACCGGAGGCAATCGAGTGGACGGGTGATGGTTCTCCGTTCTCGTCCTGAAGAAGGTAACTCCTGAATCCATGAATGATCCCGGGAGAACCCATTGTCAGAGTTGCGGCATGCTGTCCGTCTTTGAAACCGATTCCCGCAGGCTCCACCCCATAGATATCTATCCCCGGATCTTTCAGGAAAGCCGTGAAGAGACCGATGGCGTTAGAACCTCCCCCGACGCATGCGACAAGATTATCAGGAAGCTTCCCGGTCAGTTTCAAAAACTGCTCCCTTGCCTCAACACCGACTATCTTCTGGAAATCCCTGACCATCATTGGAAATGGATCGGGACCCACAACCGATCCGATAGCGTAGAACTGGTTGACAGGGTCTTTCATATAAGCTGCGAAGGCAGCGTCTACCGCCTCTTTCAGAGTTCCCAGGCCATCACTTACAGGAATAACCTCGGCGCCGAGTATTTTCATCCTTGTTACGTTGGGATGTTCTTTCTTCATATCAACTGTACCCATGTAAACAGAACATTCGAGTTTTACAATAGCAGCAGCTGTAGCCAGGGCAACGCCATGCTGGCCTGCACCGGTTTCAGCTATAAGCCTGGTTTTTCCCATTCTTTTTGCCAGGAGGGCTTCGCCAAGACAGTGGTTTATCTTGTGCGCTCCTGTATGATTCAGATCTTCACGTTTCAGGTAGATGCCTGCTCCACCTGTCTTATCGGTCAGATTGGAAGCGTAGTATACCGGGGTTGGTCGTCCGACGTAATGAGTGTAGAGACTGCTCAGTTCTTTTCTGAACCCGGGATCATTCATGAATTCGAGGTAGGATTCTTTGATTTCCAGGAGTATTCCCTCCAGATCTGGAGGAACGAATACTCCACCGTATTCGCCGAAGTAGCCCCCTTCATCGGGGGATTGTTTTGTTATTACTGCTGTCTGCATCACGTATCTCCGATCTTGTCCTTTAATATTCTTTCAGTTATGGAGTTGCCTGTTCCAAGCACCTTTGAACCTCTGGTGATCTTGCACAGGCTTATTCCAAGCTCTGTTGCTATTTCCCGCTGCGAAACACCATTCTGAAGCATTTCCATCAGTTGCCATCGAAGGACAAAATCATCTATTTCCGCTGGAGTGAAAATCTCAGAGAAGAACCTTCTCATGATGTCCGGTTCCGTTATCCTGCAGAGCACTTCAGCCAGTTTTTTCGCCGATTCCACACAAACCACCTCCAGCGTGTTTCTATACATAGAAACAGGAATATACAGTTTTCCTCTTAGATGTAAAGTGAAAGAACAGAAGGATGAATATTTGACTTGGGGTTTCTCAGAACGTATGGTCAATTTAGATAGATAAGATGGGAATATTCCAAGCAGCAAAAACAACAACTATACAGCAGGAAGGGGCAACAGATGAATTACAGAAAGACTCACAAACGGCGGGTTAGTTTCACAATATTCCTTTTATTCCTCCTATCAGGATGGCTAACACAAGTTATGTCTCAGGGGGTAATTATTGATCACGAATCTACGGATATTACCCTGATTCCAGAATATGCAATAAATCAGGCAAAATCAAATCTTCATATTGCATATGGACACACATCGCATGGAAGTCAGCTTACAACCGGGATGAATGGTTTAGTTGATTTTGCAAATGGCG
>CAZUYF010000315.1:0-2084 GCA_964624675.1 uncultured bacterium | reverse complement strand
TAGAGGATTCCCTTGATTATATCAAGTACCTGTTCGACCCGTTCATCAATAAATAGCGGAATGATCAGGATTGCTGTAATACCGGCTCCTGAACGATCACGGGTACTCCTGCTTCGCTGCAGAGTTCCATAAAACTGCATATCTCACATCTGGATAAAATCATCTCACGAAACCTCGGTTTTACAATCTGAAGCTTTTCAGCGACCATTTCAGATCCCACATACCAAAAATAAGGGGGCGAAGCAGGTCATCTATAATTGAGCGTACAGCCAGGCTTGGAGGGGAAGGGAACGCCGCCAGGGTATTTTACCGACAGCACAGCAGAAACCCGGGAATACAACAGAATCCCATTCTTCCTTCTCACACCTCCGAAGACAGCTGTGGGCTAGCTAATTCCAGTATAAGAATTCAGAGCCATCTTCTCATTACCAGATAATTGTGATCTATCCAGACTAACGGATGTATCCAAGATCTCTCAGTACATCGTTGGTTAGCGACGTATCAACGAGAGCAGGATGTCCCTGTGGTACTGAGCTCCAGTACAACTCTGCTTCAATGCGGAGACTCGAATCCACGGGCAAAGGTTCAAGTTCCATCGAGTCGGTTTTCAGATCGTACATATACGCGACACCGGTCTGCATATGCATTATCAGTTTGCTATTCCCCTTCAGAATAGATACCAGGTAGCATGCGTCAGGGTTCGTACCCCCGAAACCAGGCCATTGAGGATCAAGGCCATTTGAGGGAATGCTTCTCCCTATCCTGAGTGAATCCGATAAAAGGCTAAGTCCCTGAACATTTACCGGAACAGGTATGTTGATGTAGTCAAGGATAGTAGGAAAAATATCCATATGAGTTGCAGAAGCTGAGTCCACCAAACTGACCGGAATACCTGGACCTGAAATTATCAGTGGGACATGAAGCAGTTCCTGATATAGAGATTGTCCATGAGACCAACCATCATGCTCTAAAAATTCATCCCCATGATCGGACAAAACTATTACAAGAGTACTGTCCGTCAAATCGGCAGATCTGAGATACGAGAGAAATTCTCCAAGAATATGATCAGTATACGCTATTTCACCGTCGTATAGGTTTACAAGATGGTCACGCTGTTCGGGATTCAGAAGTTCCCCTTCATCGGACACTACCCAGTCAATAATACCCTCAGAACCATTTTCAGTGAACATTCGATCGAAAGGTTCGGGTGGGTCATAGCTCTGGTGAATCTCGAAAATATGGATGAAAGCAAAGAAAGGATCTGACCCCGACCTCTGTTCATCGATCCACAATCTGACATCGGCAAATGTCCCGGCACCTTCGTAGTAACCCTTAATATTACATTGCGAGTAATCGAAATGCTCATCAAATCCGTAGATCTCACTGAAATAGATCACATTGCCGAAGCTTGCGGTGACGTAACCATTGTCTCCAAGCGTTTGCTGTATCGAGGGAAGGTTCCAATCATATTTTCGGTCACCAAAGGTACCTGTTCCGTGTGCCACTACCGAGAGACCTGTGAATATAGAAGCATGCGAAGGAAGAGTTCTGGGAGCCTGGGCTTGGCATCTGCTGAACATCACCCCGGACATGGCGAGACTGTCCAATGTTGGCGTTATTGACCTTTCATATCCGTAGCAGGTCACATGATCAGATCTGAGGGCATCAAGGGATATCAGTATTATATTTGGTTTATTGGTGTCTGATGGACCACATCCGGTCAATACAATAAGGAATATAGCCACAAAAAAGACCGAACACTTCATGTAATAATGCCTCCATGAAAAAATAAATACGCCAACATCAATAGCATTCTATAATTAACAATATTGCGATTCTCAGGATTCTGCAAGTCGAAAATCAATCGAATAGAAGTAAATCCTGGAAGGAGTAAAGATAGAGCTTCCGTTAACTATTGGGGGAGGACTCTGAATGATCCCAGCTGCATGCTGGAATCCTGGTTTGTGTGCATGTTCCGGATTTCACACCTCTGTGAACTCCAGATCTCCGCCACAGCCTCTGGAGCTTGTCAGCGAACACCTCTCAGGAGAAGAACCAGGAAAAAGGGACCTCCGATAAGTGAC
>CAZUYF010000314.1:0-2097 GCA_964624675.1 uncultured bacterium | reverse complement strand
AGTTAATATCCCCCAGATAGATCGGTCCCCGGTACGTACCGGCAATGATCTTAGGAAGGATTTCTTTCAGTACAGAAGGGTATAGTCTTATACTCTTCAGTCTTTCAGGTTCCACCCACTCGACGCCTGTCTGCCATGGGTCTGGCACCAGAGCCTTTTCTTCCACGCGGACGGGTATTGCTGTGAACATCAGTTCCGTCTGATGAACATCCGACTCCCATCGGGCGAATTCATGGTTCACTCCTATGTAATCCCGGGCCAGGATCAGTTCTCCAGGTTCCACAACCCAGCCAGTCTCTTCCAGCACTTCCCTCTGCATGGCCTGCAGGAGCGTTTCACCGAATTTCTGTCCGCCACCGGGGAGAAGATAGAAGTCTCCAGTATCATCGCGGTTCAGTATAAGAAGAATCTTACCGTCTTTTACTATTATGGCTTTGCAGGAATTACGCTTCCTGCCCTTGCTGCCATTGGTCTCAAATGCTTCCGGCATATTAGAGATTGTATCCAGCTGTCAGGTACAGCTGCCATAAAGCCTGACCTGCAAATACGGCAACAGCTGCGCCAAGGGCAAGGAACGGACCGAAGGGTATGGGAACCCTTCTGTTCCTTCCGGCGATTATTGCGATTATTCCCGTAAGAGCTCCCGTCAGGAATGCTATGAAAAGAGCTATAGCTACAGAAGAGGGACCCAGAAAAGCTCCGATCATTCCTGCAAGCTTGACATCCCCCCAGCCCATTCCGCCCTGAAATTCATCGGATTCATCTTCATGTCCCTCCGGGGCTATGGTATATCCCGGTCTTCGTTTCAATATCAGCTCGCTTACGAATCTTATAAGGAAGAAGAGCGAGAATGCCCCGGCAGCGCTAAGCAGTGAAGGCAGGAAACCCACTCCTCCAGGCGCCAGGGAGAATGCCAGGCCGACCGCAATTCCCCCTAGACTGACACTGTCAAGAATTATCCAGTGATCGATGTCCGTAAGAACCACGCAGATAAGAAGCGATACGAATACAGCGTTTTTGACGAATAGCCAAGATATGCCGAATTTCAGAAAAACTCCAGCGAAGAGAAGTCCTGTTATAAGTTCAACCAGGGCATACCTGATAGAGAAACTGGCGCCGCAGCTTCTGCATCTGCCTCGGAGTATGAACCAGCTCAGGACCGGGATATTGTCGTACCAGGGGATCGCTTTTCCGCAGGAGGTGCACCTGCTTCCAGGACGGACAATGGACTCACCTCTGGGAACTCTCCAGGCGACAACATTCAGGAAGCTGCCGACAGTCATCCCGATAAGCAAAGAGTATATCAAGTGCACTGTTTCCATCTGAATGACTGTGACTTCCGTTCGAGTATTGCGACCTTATTTGTCATAATTCGTAGTCTTTAGTATAATTCCTGCGTATTGGTGCAGGGAGTAGCTGTTTATATCACCACTGAGAATCAGTGGAGCCTATCAAAACTTAGAATATGATAGTTGATATAGGCAGTAGTGTTTAATCTAACTGAGGGAGAATTATGAAATATGCGCTTGGTCTTGTTGTTCTTGTAGCAACGCTTAGCTTTGCGGGATCCGGTTTCTCCGGTGGCTGCGCAGAGACTTTCGGTATCAATGGTTACACCAAGGCATGGATCTACATGTACGGTACAGAGAACAATGATCCTGAGAACACTTTCAGGGCTTACAACTGGACCTCCTTTACCGCCCGTCTTAACGACTATGTTTATGGAAGCGTTGGCACTCAGTTCCAGTCCTGGAACTCTAACACCTCCATTCAGGTCTGTGACGCGTTCCTTAACATGGACATCATACCCGAGCTTTCCATAAAAGCCGGTCAGTTCAAGATTCCTTTCGGCTACGCTTTCAACTGCGGTGGCGGCGGGATCTATTTCCTCGACAGAGCTGCCTTAACAGGCACAGCCGATTTCAACAACTTCGGTGGACGCGATGTCGGTCTTAAGCTTCACGGCCAGTTCGACATGGTCGGCATAGATGTTGCCTACTTCAACGGTACGGGAACCGCTACCGACGCTGATACATCTACTACCAAGGAATTCGCTGCGCTGCTTTCCGTTGACGCTACAGAGTGGCTTACAATAGC
>CAZUYF010000313.1:0-2110 GCA_964624675.1 uncultured bacterium | reverse complement strand
CCGGTTCGATATGGCTCCCCTGGCCAGCGAGACAGCTGAACTCTATCTGGAGAACTACAGGTTAGTTGAAGCGCTATCCAATGAATACGGCTTCCAGTTCTATTTCTTTCTTCAGCCGCTTCTCTGCTTTGAAACTGATGATTCTCACCCTGGTAAATCAGAGCTTCTTGAAACCGAAGATGACCGGTTTCTTGAGTTTGTGGGAATGACATACGGCATGATCCTCGATCGGCAGATTGACTATCCCAGGCTGATTCCAATTCAGGGAATCATTGGTGGAGAGGGCACAGAAGTCTTTATCGATCTGTGCCACCTGAATGCAGCGGGCAACGAGAAGATTGCCAATTGGATGGCAGAATACCTGTATGCGGGTCTTGCGGTCAGCTCTCTGGACACATTGATCAATCAATAAGAAAGCTGATTATCTTTCATCCCTGCATTCAACGTGCTCATCTGAAAGCTATTGCATTATTCCTAGCTGATTTGTATTAATTAAGCTGAAATTATGAATTTTCATTCACAGGGGGTGTTTCGTGCTTAAATACTGCATTCTTGTCCTTTTCCTGTCTGGAATTGCAACCGCATGGTCTCCGATCTGGGAAGCCGAGTATCAGCTGATATGCAACGGAAGTATCATCGATGTGGGCTACTACGCCGCTCCATGTGTAGTGGACTGGGATCTGGACGGTCTGAAAGATCTTATCCTCGGTCAGTTTTCCTACGGCTACATATACTTCTACAAGAACGTAGGAACAAATAATGCTCCAGTGTTCGATGAAGCGGTGCTGCTCTACGCGGACGGAAGTCCGATAACAATGGCCTATGGTTGATGCACGGGTTCGACGAATCCACAGGTCGTGGATTATAACAATGACGGACTCCTTGACATAGTTGTTGGTGATCGCAACGGTTTTATTCACTACTATAGACGCACCTCGAATATGGACGTGACCCTGATGCAAGAGCCCGACATCACGTGTGGGGGAGTGACCATAGATTGCGGTTACAGCGCTGCTCCTGCCATAGTTGACTGGGATGAAGACGGCAGGATCGATATGCTGCTGGGCAGCGAAGCTGGTAAAGTACGGCTCTATCTGAACGACGGTGCAGATACCCAACCTATCTTCAACAGCTATACTAACATCCAGAGCAGCGGGACCGACATCAGCCATAACAGGAACTGTCCGCGGGTGTACGACCTCAACCAGGACGGAAAAAAGGACCTGATCTGCGGAGCGAACGACTACAATGTCTACTACTACGAAAACGTTGGCACTAATGCGTCTCCGGTATTCAGTGGATCTGAATCCATTGCGTCCAAGTATGCCGGTATGCGACTCTGGATAGATGACTGGAACGAGGACGGTCTGCCGGATATGCTTACAAGTGACTATAACGGATACGTCTGGATCTGGATTCAGCAGACAACGGGTGTAGCCGAAGGCACCACACCCGTCCCTTCCCGGACGCTATCTGCAAGCTCTAACCCGTTCATGGAGCTGGTAACTGTTACCGGAGAAGGTTTCTCTGCCGGAACACTTCATATCTTCGATGTTTACGGAAGAACAGTTCTGGAAGCGCCCTTCTCGGGCAGTTTTGCATGGGATGGTTCCGGGGTTTCAAATGGAGCCTACTTCGTCAGAGTGACAGATGACTTTGGATCATCGTCACTCAGACTCCTGAAGATTTAGACTTCAGCGATTGATATAGATTGGAGGGGGAGGTTCCGACCTCCCCCTCCAATCTCGATACTATTCGATGATGACCACTCTCTCAATATCCTGGAATTCCCCCGATTGTTTATTCAGGGAGTTCCAATATCCAGATCTTATGGAAGAAGTCAGGGTTCAGTGAATAGGCTATCATTCCATGCTCATCGATCATGAAATCCCAGTATTGCGCGTCTGCTCCTGCACCTTCCACCTCGGCGGTGAACAGCAATTCACCATCCATATCGAAAATATCGAATACCGGTGTTAGTTCAGTTCCCCGCCTTACCCAGATCCTGTTCTGTGAATCGTATCCGATATCACTTGTCATGAATCTGTACTGGTTCGGGGTGAAATCAAGCAGCACTCCCTGGACACCGATACTGGTGAGCCAGGCTTCC
>CAZUYF010000312.1:0-2123 GCA_964624675.1 uncultured bacterium | reverse complement strand
ATTCCATCTATGCCCACCATGGTGATTATGCTACCAGTCTCAGTACAATGGAGGAATCCATCCGTATTAATCTGAAACTGGATGACAAGCTTGGCCTCGCCATAGGGTACTACAATATTGCTGAATACTATCAGGAGATAAACATGCTTGACCAGGCCAGGGAGTATTACGGCAAATACCTTGAATTGAACGATATCATCAAGAACGAACTCGGCTTCGGATACGGAAGGTTCGGTCTTGGAAAGCTCCATTGGCTTGAAGGAGAACTTGAAAAATCAAGGTTTTACTTTGAGGGTGCTCTTGAGATATTCGAGAAGTTGCGATTCGACAAGATGAAGACCACCTGTGATCTTATGATAGCTCAGATACATGTCCAGATGGGTGAGTTTAATAAGGCGAGAGAGATACTGGACTCCATCGATGATGATACTATGAATCCAACGGTTGATCTAAATACACTTTACATGAAGGGTCTTGTCCAACTTCATCATCCGGATTCGAACAGGGAATCCCTTGAACGTGCAGAGGAAATGTTAAGACGGGTTATTAACTCCTCAACTGATCATTCGGAAGTTGATATTGCACTTTATTATTCAGCGCTGATTATGGCCCTGCAAAACCTTGGTAAAGACGAAAATATGCTGTCAGCCCTTGTAGAGGGGGCTCAAAAGCTGTCGGAAAAACTTCAGCGCATTCAATCATATTCCATAAGGAACAGCATCATGACCAGACGTGAGATTGCCGAATTCATAGACCTCTGCCGCAGTAACAACCTGCCTTTTCCCCCCGATGGTTTTGCTTTCAATGCGAACCGATAAGGCTGTTTTATCCATGAAGGGTGATTTTCAGAGAATACTTCTTGTTTTCCCGGAAACGCGGTATCCATCAGGACAGCCTCCCCTGGGACTTGGAATGCTCGTAGCGGTCTCAAGGAATCTGAACCGGCAGATCGAAGTGTTCGACATGTCCTTCCGGAGCCACCCTTTTGAGGATCTGAAGACGGAACTGATCAGATTCCAGCCGGATACGGTGGGGATTTCCATCATGACCCCTCAGCTTGCGGACGCATGCAGAACTGCCTCCCTTTCGCGTGAATTATTGCCGGAGGCACTTATCATTGCAGGGGGTCCTCACGCAACTGTTCTACCTGATGATACGATCAGGAGAACCGGAGCGGATCTGGTTTACTCAGGTGAGGCTGAAAGAGCCTGGGCAGCTCTTTTAAATGGCGTGGAACCCTCTGCTATCCCGGGAATGACAATGATTAAGGAAGGGGAAATTCTCAGCGTCCCTGGATTAATGCTTACTGAAGACCTTGACACACTTCCACTTCCCGACAGGTCAGTATTCGATATGGAGAAATACTTCGCGTCATGGTACTCCATGGACAGAGTTGATCCCCGTCTGCGGGGAACATCCATAATGGCTACCAGAGGGTGTCCGTTCAAGTGTACCTTCTGCCAGCCAACGCTTAGTGAGATATTCGGAAAGAGAACACGTAAACGTTCCCCTGAATCTATAGTCGAAGAACTTGAATCGCTTGTAAAGGACTACGGGATTAACGCTTTCATGTTCGAGGATTCCACTTTTATAGTCGATGCGGAGTGGGTTAGAAGCATATGCGAACTGATGATAGACAAAAACCTGGGACTTCGATGGTGCTGTAACGTCAGAGCTGACCTCCTGACCGAGGATCTTCTGGATATCATGATAGCAGCCGGGTTGTCCAAGATTAACATGGGTGTGGAGTCTGCCTCACAGAGAGTTCTGGATGAGATATATGAAAAAGGTATTACGGTTGATGGAGTAAGAAGAGCCCTCCGGATGGCAAAGGAGAGAGGCGTTTACGTTCAGGGCTACTTCATGCTGGGAGCTCCCGGAGAAACGCATGAGGAGATGAAGAAAACTATCAGTTTTGCCTCACGGGAACCCTTTGATGATGCCCTGTTCGATATAACAACTCCATTCCCACATACTGAACTCTGGGAAAGAACAAAAGAATTCATAACTAAGGATTACGAGGATTTTGACTGTTTTCATAAATCGGTGTACGAACTTGAAGGTTTCGACCCTGATAGAATAGAGAGAATGAAGAAGAGGGCATTTTTTAGATTCTACCTTCA
>CAZUYF010000311.1:0-2123 GCA_964624675.1 uncultured bacterium | reverse complement strand
CGCCGATTTCGTAGATAATCTCTCTGAGTGTTATCCCCATCGGCACTTCTACAAGACCGTTGTTCCTCACTTTTCCCACAAGCGAAAATACCTTTGTCCCCTTCGATTTTTCTGTACCTATGTCGGAATACCAGCTGCTTCCCTTGATCACTATCGCGGGAATATTTGCCCAGGTCTCAACGTTGTTGATATTGGTAGGATTCTCCCAGAGACCGGACTCGGAAGGAAATGGCGGGCGGTTTCCAGGTTCAGGAGATACGCCTTCTATAGAATGCATGAGTGAAGTCTCTTCCCCGCAGACGAATGCTCCCGAGCCCTCACGGATCTGAATATCGAAGGAGTATCCTGAACCGAAAATATCTTTCCCTAACAAACTATTCTCATGTGCCTGATCCAGAGCCGCTTTGAGCCTTTCGATAGCCAGCGGGTATTCGGTTCTGCAATAAATGAATCCTGTTGAAGCACCTATAGCGTATCCGCCTATTATCATACCTTCAATTATGGAATGAGGATCACCTTCGAGGATCGATCTGTCCATGTAAGCTCCGGGGTCACCTTCGTCCGCGTTGCAGACGATATAGCGATCTGTTGCTTCCGTTTTGCGGGTAAATTGCCATTTCAGGCCGGTTGGGAAACCGCCGCCGCCCCTTCCCCTCAGACCGGAACTTTTAACCTCGTCTATCAGAGCTTCAGGTGTCATTCCTCCGAGCACTTTAAAAAGGGCTCTGTACCCGCCCCTGGCGATGTACTCCCCGATAGAACCAGGATCTATTATCCCGCAGTTTCTGAGGGCGATCTTCTGCTGTTTGGCAAAAAACGGGACATCTTCGTACATAGGTGTTCCCGATAGCTCATCCTGCTTATCAGTAAGATCGTATTCTCTGAAAACATCATCGAGCAGAAGTTCCTTATCGTGCCTGCAGAGAAGGTTATCCTTCGGAATTTCACCGTTTTTAAGCGCATCCATGAAAACATCGACTGTTTCCGGCGTCATTTCGACATAAGTCAGTCTGGGCATTCCAGGAATAAAAAGATCTACGATCGGTTCTCTCTGGCAGAAACCAAGGCATCCGGTCTTCGAAAGAACGGCGATAAAACCTGTTTGTTCCAGGATTTTCTCGAATTGATCAAAAACCGCCTGAGCTCCGGTAGCCAGACCGCATGTCGCCATTCCAACGGAGATTTTAATCCGTTCCGGATAAAGCGATTCCAACCCGTTCTGCCCGAGCTGATCCAGTTTCTTCGTATTCATCGCGCTCATTCGTAATCCTTTAGTATTCTTGCAAGATCGTTCAGTTTGACCCTGCCGTAAACCCGGTCATCGATCATGATAGCCGGAGCGAGGCTGCAGCAGCCTATGCACCTTGCTGCCTCCACTGTGAATCTTAAATCTTCCGTTGTGCCTCCGGGCTTAACACCAAGGTCTTCGCATGTGCGTTGCATGAGTTTTTCGGCCCCTTTTACGTAGCATGTCGTTCCCATGCAGATGCTGATCTTATGCCTGCCTCGAGGCTCCAGACTGAAGGAATTGTAGAAGGTGGCAATATTGTAGATATCGGTAATGCTGATTTCAAGTTTCGTTGAAACGTAGCGGATGACATCTTTTGGCAGGTAGCTGTAATGTTTATCTATCTCCTGCAGTACAGGCATAAGCTTGCCTTGCTGATCAACGTGTTTCGCAAGGATGCCGTCCACGATGTCCCTGTCCTTTTTACTAAGCTCCACCTCGTCGAACTCTACAGGATAAATAATCTTGGTGACGGGACAGTTGATAACGCAGGCTCCGCATCCTGTGCACTTCTCAGAATCGACGTAGCGAGGATGTTTTTTTATACTGACGGTGAAATTGCCGGCTTCGCCCTCAATACCCATCAGCTCCCCGTTCGTGATGAGATCGATATTCAGATGCCTGCCGGCTCCCACGAGCTTCGGTGAGATCACACACATGGCGCAGTCGTTCGTAGGAAATGTCTTATCCAGCTGAGCCATGATCCCGCCGATTGCCGGAGACTCCTCTAGAAGGTAGACCTTATATCCCGAGTCGGCAAGATCGAGGGATGACTGGATTCCGGCTATACCCCCGCCGACGACAAGAACGGCTCCCGATTTTGCGGAGTCTTTTT
>CAZUYF010000310.1:0-2125 GCA_964624675.1 uncultured bacterium | reverse complement strand
GAAAGAGGAATCAAGCTGGGTATGCTAAGACCCATAACTCTTTTCCCGTTCCCTGTTGATGAGATCGCGGAGCTTGCAAATAGAGGGTTAAAGGGTATTCTCACCGTTGAAATGTCTGATGGTCAGCTTGTCGACGATGTAAATCTAGCGCTGAGCGGAAAGATGATTTCCGATCTGCACAACAGAATGGGCGGCAACGTTCCATCTGCCCTGGAGATCTGTGAAAAGGTTTCCGAACTTTATGGGGTGTGATTATGGCTCAGAAAACAGTACTTAGAAAACCAAAAGGTTTCATTGATGTGTACAAGCATAAACCCGGGGCCGAGAAGGACAGAACACATTACTGCCCGGGCTGCGGCCATGGGATACTTCACAAGCTCATAGCCGAAGCCCTTGAGGATTTTGATATTGTAGATAAGACGATAGTAATAAGTCCCGTTGGCTGCAGTGTATTCGCATACTACTACTTCCATACCGGAAACCTGCAGGTTCCTCACGGAAGAGCTCCAGCAGTTGCTACCGCCGTTTCCAGGGCGAATCCGGATTCTGTAGTGATAAGTTACCAGGGTGACGGAGACCTTGCGGCTATCGGAGGCAATAACATCCTCCAGGCGGCGAACCGCGGGGAGAACATGGCAGTTTTCTTTGTTAACAACGCCATATACGGCATGACCGGCGGACAGATGGCACCGACTACACTTGAGGGACAGAAAACCACTACAACGCCTTACGGGCGAAATGTAAAAACCGACGGTTACCCGATACAGGTTTGCGAAATCATCAATCAGCTGACTGCTCCGGTATACGTGGTGAGAACATCTCTTCATGACGTGCCCAATATCAGGAAGACAAGGGCAGCTGTGCGAAAGGCTATTTCAAACGCCAGGGACAAGAAGGGATTCTCTTTTGTTGAGGTTCTGAGCATGTGTCCCAGCGGATGGAAGATGGACTCGGTGCCGGCCCAGAACTGGATTAAAGAGAATATGATACCCAGATTCCCCCTGGAAACTTTCAGGGATATCTCAGAAGATGCGCCGGCAATTGAGCGCCCCGTACCGGTAATGGACCCGGTTGAAGTCAGGAATATTCTCGGATACAGTGCTCTCAGTGATTCAAATCTCGAGAAGAATCCTGATGCTGCCTTTGACAGGGTTGCAGTGAGGGTAGCCGGTTTTGGCGGACAGGGAATAATGTCTGCGGGTATTGCCCTGGCTAACGTTGGAATGGAATACGGCTACAACGTGAGCTGGCTTCCTTCCTACGGCCCTGAAATGCGCGGTGGAACCGCGAACTGTTCTGTCAAGATACAGGAAGACACCATCGGCGCATCCGAGTGCACAGAACCCAACATGGTTATCGCAATGAATCAGCCGAGTCTCGAGAAATTCGAGAAGATTCTCGTTCCCGGCGGAGCACTTATCTATAACAGTACACTTATCGATATAGAGCCTGCTCGCAGGGATGTAAAAGTTTATCCAGTACCGATTACCGGTATTGCCGATGAGCTTGGCGATACGAGAGTTCAGAGTATGGTCAATGTAGGAGCCTTTGCAGCTGTCACCGGGATGTTCGATCCGGGTGAAATAGAGAACCTCATGTCATCTCTATTCAAAGGGAAACCCGAAAAGGTCATCAAGCTGAACGAAAAGGCTGTTAGAAAAGGGTACGAATACGTTAAGGAGAACTTTTCCTGAGAAATAGATGCTGCCGCCGGTGCACAGCTGCCGGCGGCTTCCGTCACATTCTGACAGATATCATAGAATGAACTGGGGATTATTATGAGGACTGTGTTATTTTCTGTATTGACCTTGCTTCTTGTTATTCCGGGTATCGTCTCTGCTTTCGGATATGCTGATGCAAATGGGAATGGTACTTCCATTCCCGGATACAATGCCGTTTCGCTGGCTCTTGGAGGAGCCAGGGCCATCGGGTTTGGGGATGCCCTCTCCGTTCTGACCAATCCTGCTGATATCTACCGGATCCCCGGCACCACTTTTACAATGTCGATTGGTCCCGGTGTACTTTTCGAATCCTTCGAAGACACTACCGGATTCCATGATTTCAATTGGATTGCTCTTGCTAACCTCTCCGCTGCCATAAAATTTCAGGCAAGCAGTAAACTTGC
>CAZUYF010000309.1:0-2127 GCA_964624675.1 uncultured bacterium | reverse complement strand
GCTATACTTTGAGTTCTGCTGGAGACTACGATTTCTGGATTGCTGAGATGACCACCGATGGAGAGCTTGTTCGCCAGTCCGTATTCGGAGGCTCAGGGGATGATATGGCATTTACAGTGGCTCCATGTCCAGGGGGCTGCGTCGTGGCAGGTATTACAACCTCTGCGGGTGCAGGCAGGGATGATATCTGGATGCTGTGTGTTGATGACTCCGGAGAAGAGCTGTGGTCCGTTACACATGGAGGTCCTGGCAATGAGGGCGCCGAAGATATAGTTCCAGCTGCAGGAGGCGGTTTTATCGTTTCTGGATTCACTTCTTCATGGGGAGCCGGTGACACTGACATATGGGTTCTAAAAGTGGATGAAGAGGGACAACTGGAATAGAGGAATCCATATGAGAAGCTTAGCCCTGGAATATCTAAGATGTCCGGAATGCCACAAACATCTTTTAATTCATCACACGAATAGGCGAAATTCTGACATCAGATCGGGAAGAATTGAATGCAGCGAATGCAGTTATCAGTATCCTGTAATAATTGGCAGACCGGTACTGCTGTTAATGGCCCTAACGAGTGCGGTCTTCCCGGCTTGCATCGGAGAGTTTCGATACAGCAATGACTTTGCAGGGACTCGTTGAGCTGCATGGAATCAGCGGATTCCTGAAGGAAGCGTACAGAGTTCTAAAACAGAGGGGGTATTACGTTGCCCTCTATTCGGAAGATCCCGTTACCTGCACTATTTCGAACCCGAGAAGTACGCTGCTTTCAATAACCCTTCAAGTATTGACAGGACAGGATTACTCTCGGTATGCTTTCTTTCTGGTGCGAGCTTGAGAGGGGTCTCCAGTTTTGCATATGAAAAGAGCAGGAGCTGTCTAACTTGAAGAAGATGGATGGTCTATTTCCAATGACTATTTGTTTTGTCAGAAAGTAGTGTAATCCATAGGGAAAGCCTGACCAAGGGAGGGAACATGCCACGCAGTAAGATGAGCAAACCCAGGACGAAGGAAGTCAATCCCCATAAAATCCTGGGGCAGATCGCGAAGGCCGAGGATAGTTTCCAGACTCGGCGTTACAAGCTGGCAGAGAGAGACAGTTCCAATGGGAATGTTATATACGATAAGAAGAAACTCGATGCTCTGATTGGAAGCTTTGCTGAGGAGCGAGATAAACTTATCGGTGACTGGGAGAATCACCATACTCCATTACTTTTCTTTCGACACCGTCCGTGCTGCTGTTGCTGCTGCTGCGAGGATGGATCTGAGGGTGAGTCATGGGTTAAGAATCTGGAATACAATAATTATATCGTGTTCGACGAATTTGGTGTAACGGTTGACTTGCATCCTGATGATGTCAAAAGAGCACACGGGTCGGCTGGAGACGCGCAGTTGTCCGGTCCAGCCGCCAGACCCATGAGCAGGATATCGTTCGGGTTCAGAACTCAGTTCGATCTCCCATACGACTTCAATGAGTTGAGTATCAGATCTGGTGTTAATGTTGATTTGGGCTGGCTCGAGACGCAGTCGTCCAGCATTTATGCCTCGAGTCAGATAAACGTCTTACATCAGATCCATGTGAGTTCCGGGGCTTTCAATACCAGCAGGATGGCTAACATCTTCACTCAGACTGCTGCGCCCTTAACCGGTAGCGGTGGTTTCTCCGGAGAAGTGCGTGATTCGGAGCTGATAATAGAGTTTGAGAGATCGGGGCTGGGCTCGTTGATTGTGGTGGATGAGGCAATCATTATCGAGGCTCGCCGAATAGGAGACCCTGAGATGACTAGCGCCGTCTGCAGCTTATGGTCCCAGTACGAGCCCCTTCACGTTGCCATTAAAATGGGCTCTTGAGCAGTTACAGCTACTGTGAGAAGCGCTCCAAAAAGAATTCTGAAACTCTGTTAGATGAAAGCCTGAACTGTATCCGGCTAATTCCGGACTTTGAAGTCAGGTTTCAAGCTTATCTTTTGATTTTTTCTCAAATCCTCCCAGGAGAAGCAGAGAGGCCACAGCGCCTCCCGCGAGAATTAACCATATCTTTTCATATGCTCCCGTACCTCTGAGAGCAAGCGAACATCCTATAAGAACAAGTCCCCAGATTATGCTGTTGATGATTATTACTTTACCAGGTTT
>CAZUYF010000308.1:0-2127 GCA_964624675.1 uncultured bacterium | reverse complement strand
GTGAAGTCTGGACATTCTCCTCCGCCAGTATCAGCACAACTTTTGAAGAGGGTTCAGAGTTATGGAGCTTTGAAACCGGTGACAGGGTCGTTTGCAGTCCAGCAATTGCATTAGATGGAAGCATCATCTGCGGCAGTCTGGACGGTTTCATCTATTCTCTGGATCAGGTGGGGAACGAATTATGGAGATATGCCGCAGGCGGAGGGGTATATTCGGTTGCAGTAGGTCCGGATGGAAGGATATTTGCTGCGGGTGATTTCGGGATCTGCTGTGTTGATCCCTCAGGTTTTCTTTTATGGCAAAACGGTATGACAGGTCCGGTTGATGCGTGTCCTGTAATCCTTCCTTCCGGAAGGCTCTACGCAGGTTCCCTGGAAGGAATATTTTATTCGATCGATGGGGTTTACGGAGATATCATCGATTCTCTCAGGACAGGTGACTGTATTTATCTCCCCTGTTCTGTGGATTCCACTGGAAGAATCTATTTCACATGTGATGATATGTGCTTTGCAGTCCAGGATAATGAAGATGGGCTTGTCGAGTTATGGTCTTACAGGACGGACGACGATTTCACCGGTGGGCCTGTGATAGACGGTGATTACATATATGCTGCCGCAGGCAGGAAAGTATTCCGTTTCAGTCGCGAAGGAGTGGCGTTATGGAGTAATGTACTCCCTTCTCAGGTGTATACCGGACCGGTTGTATCCTCAGACGGCACGGTGTGGGCAGGCACCGGGAGCGGGAATGTGTACGCTCTGGAAAGAGAGACAGGCAGAAGAATCGGTGTGATACCCGCAGGAGCTGTAATAACATCAACTCCAGCTCTGAATGTTACAGGCTCGATGTTCTTCGGTGCTGACAATGGCTGCCTCCACTCTTTCTCACCCTCGGGATTCAGCCTCTGGAAATTCCAGACGCTGGGTACTGTCCGTTCCAGCCCGGTGATCGGTATAGACGGAACAGTCTATTTCGGAAGTGATGATCACAGGATATATGCTGTAGGGGGATCGGGCGCAGGTCCGATGACCGAGGGGTGGCCGCAGTTCTGCAGAAATTCTTTTAATAACGGCTTTATTGATGCTTCGGAAATAGAACAGTGAAACTCTCTGCTGTACTGCTGATACTCTGTGTTGTTTCATCAATTGCAGCGGATATAGAAATATCCGGAAGCACTTCCTTCTTTTCTCAGTATTCCACCAGGGACAACGCATGGTCTGAATTGCCGACCCAGTTCTGGCGCTGGAGGTTTAATCCGGTTCTCAGCATCCATGGTATCCCCGTGGTTGCAAGTGTGTTCGTATCGTCAGAAGAGAATATGCAAAGACAGAACATGAACAGAATATATATCTCATCACATCCCTCAGCGTCTTCCCGCTCCGGATCGGTTCTATCGTGGATATCATCCATCGGAATTGGTGCTTCGAATCCTTACTTCACAAATTTCACACTGAACGCTGCATACATTTCAGGCGCAAATTTTGCACTTAATCCAGGCGGATTCTATTTTGCAGCCGCCGGAGGCAGAAACAGGCGGGGAGTTGAGCCTGACGGTGATGACCCCGGTGAGTATGAACGAAACCTGTACGCCGTACAGACAGGCCTGGGATCCCCTTACGGCAGCCATCTGCATCTGAGCATGCTGTATGGTAAGGATGTAAACGGCTCAATAACCGAAGACAGCACTTTCAGGGTTACTCCATCGGAAAATTATGTAGCATCCCTTGATTACGGTTCAGTCCTGTTTGATGGAGGACTCCGCATTGAGGGGGAAATAGCGGGATCAATGTTTACAAGGGATATCAGGAGCCCTGGAATAAATTCCGAGGAGATTCCACAATGGCTGCTGGATTTCTCCGGGGCTAACGTCAGCTCGGGCTTCGGCTGGGCTCTTGATCTTTCCTCCTCGGTCAGATTTTCGGAGAATATGATATCCGCATCATTCAGACGTGTAGAACCAGGTTTTGAAAGCATGGGAGCACCGTACATCAGAGACGACGAAATATCAATTGAAACCAGGGCTGATAAGTATTTTATGGATAGGCAGATGTCTGCAGGATTGTGGTACAGGTGGGAATCGGATAACCTTCTGAATACGAAATCCTCAACCAGTACAGCGAATACTTACGG
>CAZUYF010000307.1:0-2164 GCA_964624675.1 uncultured bacterium | reverse complement strand
CCGTAACAGGAAATCAATCAACATGGAGGTTTAGAATATGAAACATCTGATAATCGCAGTTATGATCCTCGCAGCTGCGGCACTTGCCCAGGAGCAATCCCCCGATGAAACCGGTACCGGCAGAATGCAGGTTCTCGGTGAGGAGGGGGTTGTGGGAGAGCTTCCCCTCGAACATACATCGGTCGTAATAGACATCAGCGGTAACCTGCAGAGGGCTACCGTCAGGCAGGTGTACGGCAATCCCTACGATGTGGTCATCGCAGCTGTCTACACATTTCCCCTTCCCCAGAGTGCGGCTGTGGACAGGATGAACATGTGGATCGGTGACAGGCTTATCGAGGGAAAGATTCATGAACGTTATCTTGCACAGCAGATATACAATGAAGCCATAGAGGCCGGTCAGACCGCGAGCCTTCTGGAGCAGGAACGTCCCAACATCTTCACGCAGACGGTTGGAAACATCCTGCCCGGTGACAGCATCGTAATTGAGATCAGCTACGTGGCACCGGTTGAGTACGACGACGGTGAGTACGAAATAGTATTCCCGATGGTCGTGGGACCCAGATTCGTTCCAGCGGGGAATTTTGTGAGAAGGATCTTCGACATGTACGAAGTTTCCACATCCGTTGAAGATGCCGACAGAATAACACCGCCCATCGTTCCGGAAGGAACTAGAACCGGTTACGATATTGAAGTAACCGTCAACCTGAATCCGGGTGTGGCGATCCAGGAATTCGAATCACTCAACCATGAAGTGGATACAAAGCTGAACTGGAACGGTACCGTTACCATTACTCTCGAGAATGAGGACGAGATCCCGAACAGGGATTTCGTATTGAGATACACGACTGCCGCAGACAGGATTCAGAGCGGAGTTATCGCTCACAACGGCTCCATGGGCGGTCATTTCATGCTTATCCTTCAGCCCGATGCTGATATTGATGTAAGTGAAATAACACCGAAGGAGATGTTCTTCGTTGTTGACTGCTCCGGCTCCATGAGCGGGCAGCCAATGGAAGTTGCAAAGGAAACTGTAAGGCAGTTTGTCCGTGGAATGAATCCGAACGATTCTTTCCAGATAATGAGATTCAGCGAGACTGCAAGCAGTATGTCCAGATCTCCCCTCAGCAATACTGAAGAGAATGTGGAAGAGGGAATTCGGTACATCAACAACATGAGCGGCACCGGCGGAACCATGATGATAGAGGGTATCAGGGCTGCCATCGGTTACCCGGAGGATCCGGAAAGGATGCGCTTCGTCATCTTCCTTACCGATGGTTTCATAGGTAATGAAGCGGAGATCCTGGGTGAACTTCAGAGTACACTCGGTGAGAACACACGCCTTTTCAGTATAGGCGTCGGTTCCAGTCCCAACAGGTACATTATTGAAGGTCTTGCCGAAGAGGGCAGGGGACATGCGTACTACGTCGGACTTAATGAAGATCCGGACGAATCGGTTGCTGCCATTTACGATAAGATAAACGATCCCTACCTGGTAGGAATCGATATTGACTGGGGCGATCTTGATGTACATGACATCTACCCATCGAGGATTCCTGATCTCTACGCTGGAGAACCCCTTGTAATAGTTGGACAGTACAACGGTTCCGGAACCGAGACAGTCAGTCTTTCAGGCACGGTCGCAGGCCAGCGATGGGGGCAGGAACTGAGTGTAACACTTCCTTCCCGTGAAGAAGATAACGATGTAATCGCTACTCTCTGGGCCAGGAAGAAGATCCATGACCTTACGCGCGATATGTACGACAGTTATGGTTACCAGTTGAATGACCAGGACATCATAGATGAAATAACCGATACAGCTCTTGATTACCAGATAATGAGTGAATACACATCATTCGTTGCTGTTTCCGAAGAAGTCCGAACAGACCCGGACAGCGGTGAGCCGGTAACGGTTCAGGTTCCGGTCAATATGCCTGAAGGAGTTTCGTACGAAGGCATCTTCGGTTCCGATTCTGAGGGTGATATGAGCTCTATGCATTACTCCAGAAGCATCAGCGGAAGCCCTGCTCCCTCAACGGGCTACGGCCTGGCAGGAGGCAGCGGAGGCGTCATGGTCGCTCAGGAAGAATGCTGTGAGGATTTCGACGGAGGATACTATTCCAATAATGAGTTTGAAGCACAGTGGTTCACCGATGTAAGCCAC
>CAZUYF010000306.1:0-2182 GCA_964624675.1 uncultured bacterium | reverse complement strand
TTTCCGACTTCATATGTCATGAGAGCATCCACGCCTTTCCCCTGGTATTCAGGAAGGATACCGGCAAGGTAGAAATCAAGGATCTTACTCTTTTTCATTGCCCTTAGAATATGGATGAAACCGAACGGGAAAAGCCTCCCCTTTGCCTTCTGGAAAGCCCGGGACAGATTCGGCATCGCAATTATGAATCCCACCAGTTTGTCTCCGTCAACAGCCAGTTTGATGAACTCCGGGTCCACCTGCCCTAGGTAGGCCTTTATGTAGTAGTTAATTTCCTCTTCATCAAGCAGAGTTGTGCCGTACAGGTCTTTGTAGGTTTCGTTCAGAACTTCGAAAACCTGGTGTCCCCATTTCTTCGCGAGGGCTTTTGTCGATTTCTCATTGAATACTTTTACGCTGCTCCGTTTCTTTATCAGAGCTGTCAGGCGTTCTACCTTGTCGGGGAGGGCATCTGGTACGGTTATCTTGAATTCAACGTAGTCCACTTCTTTAACGTAGCCTCTTGATGTTACCAGATCATTGTACCAGGCAGGATTGTAACTGCCTGATATAGTTGGCAATTCGTCGTATCCTTCAATGAGAAACCCCGTCATATCGTTGTCGGTGAAACCCATCGGTCCTGAAACCTCGGTCATGCCTTTATCAGCGAGCCAGTTTTCCGCCGCGTCGAGGAGTTCGTTTGCTGTCTCACGATTATTCTCGCATTCGAACCATCCGAATCTTCCACATTTCCTGTCTGTTTTATCCAGATATCTTCTATTTATGATGGCTGCAATACGACCAATGGGTCTGCCATCGCGCCAGGCCAGAAAGAATTCGGTATCACAGTATCTGTAAGCTGGATTCTTCTTCGGATCGAACTGATCCTTCTCCTGGGAGATAAGCGGAGGTATCCAGAGCGGATCATCACTGTAGAGCCGGTAGGGAAGCATGATGAATTGTTTCAGCTCGCTTTTTGTTTTAACGGGTTTAACAACAGCAGACATAAAAAGCTCCTTATTGGTTCTGGTATCAGATGAATCTAATCTGATGAAGTTCAGGGTCAAATACCCTGATATTCTGGAACTATCATCCATACATGAACTATCATATTAACGAAGTACAATAGAAGGGGACGTAATGAAAAACAATGGCAGGTTTCACAATGGATTAGTTCCTCCGGTTCTCGGCATTCTGTTTGCCGCTGGTCTGTTACCGATGGATACAGCTTCGGCTTCAGATCAGTCAAACAGGCAAACCGGTTCAGTTGATGACAGAGGATCAGGCGCTTCGCTATCACGATCCCTCTTCACAAGAACCTCCGTTCTATGGAGTAATCCGCAATGGCAGGAGTTCAAGAGGCTCTGGAAGAAGCTGGACAGAATTGGACCGGATGACGGTGATTACGGCTCGGGCAGCCTTAACTATGAAGATTATGATAAAATCAGGATAGAGCTGGATAACAGCCAGGTTGAACTCCTGAGAATCTCGGATGAGCTTGGAATAGACTCTCTCGATATACGCCTCCTGCACAGGCTGGCATCCAACAGGCTTGATATACTCTCCTACGGTTCGATAATGCCATTTACGAGGATGATGCCCCCACCTGTCTCAGATCAGACCAATTACCTTATTTCCAACATCGAAACCAGGATTGATACTATTGCCAGTCTGAGGGAGGATGGGCTGATCTCATCCGCGGAAATGCTGGCAGCCTTCAGCAACCTGAGATCTTCAATCGACACATATTACCTCCTTGAGACTATCAGCTACGGAACTCGTTATACAGGGGCTCTCTGGTCGGTTGAATGGCCGCTTGAGGCCGATCGTATACTGCCTTACCTCGACAGTACTAAAACAGCAATACTGGATAATCTCAGGGATCTTGGATCGGAGAACGGAGAGCAGTACGCCCAGCTGCTGGAGGAGTTTGAGAACATGGAACAATCCCTGAGCCGCGTGCAGGACAGGCTTCCCGCTCTGCATGATCTTCTCCTGGATCTTGAGCTCTTTTAACCCACGATGAAAAGACCTCTGTTCGTTTTCGAGATTACACCCCGGTGCAACCTTGCCTGCACTTACTGCTACAATGTCTGGAGGACTCCAGGTGAGGCTTACCCCCGGGAACTCTCGCTTTATGAGATAGGGAACCTCGCGGATTCAATTTTGGCTGCGCATCCGATCTCAGTTACGTTAACCGGCG
>CAZUYF010000305.1:0-2184 GCA_964624675.1 uncultured bacterium | reverse complement strand
CCCGCCTGAAAGTGTTGTAACCGAGGCGGCGCAGGAACTGGCAGTAATCGGAGCACTCGATCTGGAGGCTTCGGATACTCCGGAGGATGCAGGCGGTTCAGTCAGCCTGACCTGGCACATGGAGACAGTTGGTTCCATTCCCGACTCACTCGGTGTCATGAGGAGCGGTCCCTCCGGAGAAGCGGAGCTTATCACCACACTCCCCGATGGAACCGTCATGTACACCGATCAATCCGCGGACAACGGTACTGAATACAGCTATTGGATTGTCTCCTATCTGGGGGGCACGGTGGACGCAAGTTCGGACAAAGCTGTGGCAGTACCGGCAGCCCAGTGGATATACAAAGGCCGCATCGGCATGCTGATACTTCTGACACTGATGACTGCTATTATTATCTACTATATAGAAACCGGTAAAAAAGGCAGGAAACTCTACATCCGCGAGATCGCCGGACTAGCAGCTGTTGATGATGCGGTTGGACGGGCGACCGAAATGGGCAAGCCCGTACTTTACGTTCCTGGTATCATGGACATGGATGACATCCAGACCATTGCCAGTATAGTGATACTTGGCAGAGTCGCGAGGAAAACTGCCGAGTACGGCTCCACTCTGCTTGTTCCCACAAGCAGGAGTATTGTCATGAGTGTTGCCCAGGAAGTGGTCAAGGAGGGATACATTCAGGCCGGAAGGCCGGATGCATTCAATAAGGAAAATATTCAGTACCTGACCGATGACCAGTTCGGATACGCTGCGGGGGTGGACGGAATAATGGTTCGTGAAAAACCCGCGGCAATTTTCCTTCTTGGTACATTCTATGCGGAGAGCCTTATTCTGGCTGAAACAGGCAGAAGTGTGGGCGCCATACAGATTGCCGGAACGGCAATGCCCAGCCAGATACCATTCTTCGTAGCTGCGTGTGATTACACATTAATAGGTGAAGAACTGTTTGCTGCCAGCGCTTATCTTTCCAGGGAACCCAAGCTGCTCGGAAGCCTCAAAGGGCAGGATGCAGCAAAACTGTTCTTCATGATACTGATAGTAATAGGTGTTATCTCCGCCACAATTGGAGATTTCTGGTCTCCGCTCAAGAGTGTCGCGGAATTCCTCCGCAAACTCGTAACCGTGAATTAGGAGGCTGGAATGAGACTGGTAATACCGCTGGCGATAACATTTACCGCCGGCATAATAATGATCCTGAACTTCTTCATACCTCACCAGCCGTTCAAATTTCTGGGGGAGAACCTCCAGGAGTGGTATATGATAGTCGCTTCCGGTGCTATTTTCCTCGGAGTGATGAACCTGATGCACGTTCATTCCAGAAAAATCAGGCTGAAGCTGAAGAACTGGAAATACAGCCCGATAACTATCATAGGTTTTCTGGTTATGTTTATTGCCGGATTGATCTATGGAGTGACTGATAACAAGCCGTTCGATTACCTTTTTCTGAACATGGTCGCGCCGATGGGAGCTACGATGTTCAGCCTTCTCGCTTTCTTCGTTGCCTCTGCAGCTTTCAGAGCTTTCAGAGCATCCAACTGGAGAGCGACCCTTCTGCTTACATCCGCTTTTCTTGTCATGCTGGGCCAGGTTCCCATAGGAGCGATGATCTGGGATAAAATACCCCTTGCCAAGGTCTGGCTTATGTCAATTCCCAATACGGCAGGACAGAGAGCCGTGATGATCGGTGCTGCCATGGGAGTTGTCTCCACCTCGCTTCGCATGATCTTCGGAATCGAGCGCAGCTGGCTTGGAGGTGCAGACTGATGGCTGATATCTTTAAAAAACTGGGTAACCTTGACAGAAGGATAATATTCATTCTTATCGCCCTTTCGGTTATCATTCCCATACTCTTCGAAATGGTATTCCCAAACCCTGTGGGCGCCGAACCCAGCAGGGATCTCTACGATTACGTGGATTTACTGCCCGAAGGTTCGAATGTGCTTGTTAGCTTCGATTACGATCCTTCCACAATGCCAGAACTCCAGCCCATGGCCGAAGCGGTAGTACGGCATCTTTTTCAGAAGAACATAAATATCGTAGGGATGGCTCTATGGCCGCAGGGAGCCAGCCTGGGGCAGGAGGCCATGTCTAACATGGCTGACAGCCTCGGAATGGTGCAGTATGAAGACTGGGTAAACCTGGGCTACAAAACCGGGGGCGGAGTGATGATAGTCCGCCTCGGC
>CAZUYF010000304.1:0-2197 GCA_964624675.1 uncultured bacterium | reverse complement strand
TCAGTCCCATGTTAGCCGGGGTTTTTACACACGAAGCCTTCGGTCATTTCAGCGAAGCTGACATAATAGAGGACAATCCCTCCCTCAGAGAAAAGATGTCACTGGGAGAGCAGCTTGGTTCTGACGAAATAACCATTATTGCGGACTCAACCATGCCCGGTCAGATCGGCTACTACGCTTACGATGACGAGGGTGTTGCAGTAAGACCTGTCACGCTAATGGACAGAGGGGTTCTAACCGGAAGGCTCCATTCCCGCAGAACCGCAAGTGCGTTCGGAGAGCCTGTGAGCGGTCATACTGTTGCAGAGGATATGCGTTTCGAACCCATCGTCCGGATGGGAACTATTTACATAAAGCCGGGCGAACTGACTCTGGATGATCTTCTTGCAGAACTGGGAGACGGCCTGTACCTGGTAGATGGCAAGGGCGGCCAGACAAGTGGAGAAAATTTCACATTCGGAGCGCAGTACGGATTCGTGGTCAAGGATAGCAGAATAGGCCCCATGATACGCGACATCAACATAATGGGCAACCTTTTCACAACCCTTCAGAACATAGAAGCGATAGGAAACGATATGGAACTATCGGAGCGGGGCGGTTGCGGTAAAGGGCAGCTCAATATCAAATCCGCCCTGGGATCACCCCATATTCTGATCCGCAACATGGTTGTTGGAGGTGCTTAACATGAAAAAACTACTTGATATAGCAGCCCGAGTATCCGATCAGGCGGAAGTTTTCTCGATCAGAAACGATTCCAGTTCCCTTGATATGAGAAATGGTAAGCCCAGCGACATGTCGGCATCCATTCAATCCGGCTATGCCCTCAGGGTCCTCAAGGACGGCAGGATCGGTACCGCCTACACAAAAAACCTCCTGAACAGAGATGAACTTGTGTCAAACGCTCTGGATTCTCTGAAAGGCAGAGTGGAAGCCGGCTTCTCCTTCCCGGGACCTTCCGAAATCCCCCAGTCATGGCAGCCGGACGAATCAGTTTCGAGCATGGGTTTCCATGACCTCCATTCCCGCGCCAGCAAGGTGTTGAATTATCTGAACGGAAAAGTCGATGGACAAATAGACGTCACCTCCGGCAGAGGAATCCAGGATATGGCGATCATGAATACAAACGGGCTTGATTTATCCCGAAAGAGCTCCTTCATGTACATTTTTACATCCCTGCTTTATCCCAACTCAGAGACGGCCGTCAGGAAAATATTCCAAAGCAGAAAAGCAGTGAATTTTCCGGAAAGTGAACTGGATGAGCTGGTTAATCTGTATGTCTCCGGACTTCCAGAGGTTGATATACCAACCGGCAGAATGAAGGTGGTCTTCACACCGGATACCATGTACACCATACTATGGAGACTTGCAGCGGCAGCATCGGGTAAATCTTTCTACAACAGAGTATCCCCTCTACAGAACAGGCGGGAAGAGAAGGTTCTTTCTGACAGATTTACCCTGTACGGAGACCCAACAGATCCGCTGGAGGTCGACCAGCATTTCTTCGACGACGAGGGAGTTCCCGCGAAGAAGCACGTTATCTTCGAGAAAGGTATCTTTAAAAATCTGGTACTGAATCTCGATTACGCCGATAAACTAAAAGAAGAACCCACGGGAACAGGATACCGGGGAGGTATGTGGGGAGGGGAAACCGTTGCGCTTCCCCCAGTCCCTTCTCTTGTCTGCAAACGTATCGCCCCTGGAGACATCTCCTTCGAGGATATGATCAAAGGTATCAACAGAGGAGTGATAGTGATGGGAGTTCTTGGAGCTCACTCCGGTAACATTCTTAATGGAGATTTTTCAGTGGGGCTCAACCCGGGTTTCTACGTTGAGAATGGCGAGATAAAGGGAAGAGTGAAAGACGGAATGGTTTCCGGGAACGTATATGACGTTCTGAATAACATTGAATCCGTGGAGAACCGTCTTCACGATTCTTTCACTGGAGGCAGGTACCCCTCAATCCTTCTTGATGATGTAAGTGTAGCGGCAAAGTAACAGTCTGCAGTTTCCAGCAGTTTCGTCAATGAGCGGGGCAGGCACAGTAGAGGAGAGCGGAATGAGAATACATGAACTCGCAAAGGAGAACAGATCGATCCGGCGCTTCAGGCAGGAGATCGGGATATCGGAAAGGAAGCTTCTCCGGTTCATAGATTCAGCCCGTCTTGCCCCCTGCGGGGCAAACCTCCAGCTTCTTCGC
>CAZUYF010000303.1:0-2236 GCA_964624675.1 uncultured bacterium | reverse complement strand
GATCAATTCATCCTGTAGAGATCAAGTCAGGCAGAACCGTAAACAGCAAGTTCTTTACACCGCTTAAATACTGGCAAAAGCTCTCAGGTTCAAAAGTGACACCTGCCATTATCTATGGAGGAGATACCCATCAATCACGAGATGGAATAGAGCTGTTTCCATGGAAAGACGTGAATAAAGCATTGTATCTGGAGAAATGATACAATTTTCATCCCTTGGAGAATTGATACATGACAACCAACAAGATTGGAGTACCGTCATGAAAAAACTGGTTACGATGATCGGGACCCTGTTATTAATTGCCCTGAATGCGTATTCGTTGCCGCAGACACCCAGTTCGATTCAGGTTGCAGATAGTGTGACCGTTTACACCGACAACGGTTACTATGTAAACGCCAGGAATGAATCGAGCAATACGTATGAGTTCTCTTTCCGATATGTGACTGAAGGATATACCACAACCTACGAAGAATGGTCCATCTACCCTGTCTACACGCTGGTAAACTCCATTGAAGATGTCTATGAAAATGTCCTTATCTTACCCGGAGAGCAGAGATCACTATTCACTGCACCTGTATCCAGCAATAGCGATATTTCATACTGGATCACTATAACAGAGGTCTACGATGTAACAATGCGGCTATCTGTTGAAGAAGCTCACAATATGAAAATGCATGCCCGAACCCAAGGCTCATAATTCAATTGAGAGAGTCTATTCCGCCGGGATGGGCAGATCTCCGATAAACACCTGAGGATACAGCTCAGGATCGGCATCGAAAGCGAGGAACTGGCGTTGCTTAATGAGAACCTGCCAGTTTCTGGCCCTTTCCCCCGCATCGAGGGCAACCATATAAAGGAAGTTTCCTTCAAGGTCGTAGACGTTGAAGGTGCCAGTTCTGGTGGTTCCCCTGGTCACCCATATCCTGTCATAACCATCGAACCAGAGCCCTGCGATAGCGAACCTGTATGGATCGGGTTCCCAGTTGGCCATCTCGGGAGGCGCACCCTGCCGTATCATTAAATTATTGATATCTTCCGTTTCAATATCAATTTCTTCCTGAGTCTTCCGAATCCTTTCGAAATCATCATCATCAACCGTAAACAGTTCTTCCCCTTCCGGATTCCAGGCTGAGAACTGGTAAGATTCTGTGGACAGAGAAGCTGTAAGCACCGTACCATCGAGTGAGGCTGCAAAGCTGACTATGTCATTCTGCATCGAGCTCAGGTCGGAGGGGTTGAAGGGTGACATGTTCTGGGAATAGATTATCGATGGTTCGGCCTCTCCCATCTCCCACTTCGCGACAGTGTAGCCCATGAACATGCCTTCCTCATTCTGATCTATGTCAGGTTTTCCACCTACGATGGCGCCATCGCTAAGTGCTTCAATGGTAACGGGAGGAGAGGGGAAGAAACCCTGCACATCCATCATGTAGTCAAAATTGTAATCGAAATAGACCAGTTTTCCTCCCATTCCATCCGCCACAACCAGTCCGGGTCTTAGCGAATACGAAGTATCGGATATCTCTCCTTCAGGAAAAAAAGCCATTCCTGCAGGAAGCATAAACTCACCGGGGCCGCTGCCCTGGCGGCCAACGAGTTCAATGAAATCACCTGAAGGCGAGAAAAGACTGATACTGTTCTTCTGAAGATCGAGCACGGCAATTCTTCCATCAGGCAATACATCTGCCCCGATAATCTGTCCGAACACGTAGTTGCTGTCTCCCATTTCGATGCCGATAGAGTCGGAAACTGTCATGTAAATATCGGCTTCGGGAAGAACGTACTCCTTCGTTTCCATTGCGGTAACTGTTTCTCCGTTACCGTCTGTGGATCCATCCTCTGCCGGCTGCTCTCCACAGGCAAAAGAAAAGAGAAACAAACTCATTATAAGAACCAGTACCTTCTTCATCTATATACCCCTTTTCTACAGGCTGAAATAGAGGGAATGCTCCCTCGGGTGCGGGCTTCCAAGGAAACTCGCAATTTCTTTTCTTTTCATTACCAGATAATCATCTATCATATCCTTCAGGGATAATTATTCTATATTTATCAGTAATAAGACAAACCAAAAAGATATAAGTCGGACGATAATAAAACAATGGAATTTCTACAATCCCACAACTTGCGCCCAAAGCAGCTCATCCGTACGCATATATCACCATTTCCCTGCCTGAAACCATCATGCCATGGAACGTAGTCTGCACTTAGTGAAAGTACCGGCTCAATACGTCATCCA
>CAZUYF010000302.1:0-2260 GCA_964624675.1 uncultured bacterium | reverse complement strand
TTCTTCCTGCTCTACTGGGAGTGCGTGATACTTCTGGGTGCTGCTGAGATCAGTCAAATAGTACATGAATGGCATAAAGTGGCGAGAACGATGAAAAGTATCCGCTAGTGATCAGACGTTAAAACGGATCTCTATCAGATCTCCATCTTCGACGGTGTAATCCCTGCCCTCGATCCTGAGTTCTCCTCTTTCTTTCAGCAGAGTTCTATCGGGATGCTCATGATACAACTCCCATGATATGACAACAGCACGGATAAAACCTCGTGCCAGATCGGAATGGATGGCTCCCGCAGCATCCAGAGCGGTTGAGCCTTTTCGGATGGGCCATGCCCTTGTTTCATCCTTTCCGATGGTGAAGAAGACTATCAGGTCAAGGGTGGAATACGACGACCTGATGAGCCGGGAGAGTCCGCTGGAGGAATAACCCATGGACTCAAGAAAAGGAGCCTGCTCACTTTCATCGATCTCGGTCAGTTCAAGCTCGAACCCGGCGTCGATGGGGAGAAGGGTTCCTCCATGCTCCGAGACTGCGGCTCCAAGTTCCTCATCCGGAGTGACAGGATCACCCATTCTGTTGGAAACCACTATCAGAGGTTTCAGGGAGAGAAGGGCGTAGGGAGCCAGAATTTCCGTCTCACCTTTATCAAGCTCAAGAATTCGCAGGGGGCTGCCGTTCTCCATGTGCTTCTGAAGTTTTCCAAGAAGAAGGGCTTCCCTGGTTTTACCTTTGCTCTCCTTGGTCAGGCGAGCCAGTCTTTTTTCGCACAGTGCCATGTCGTTCAGAATGAGTTCCGATTCTATCTCATTGAAATCGTTCACGGTATCGCCAAGGGCGTAGTTATCGAGGACTATCGTCAGTACTGCTGCATTCCTGATAAGAGCGAGGTTCTTCGATGAAAAAGAGGGGGTGGGAACATCGAAAAACACAACTGTTGCATGAGTGTTCTTAAGCGGATTATGGAGATTTTCAAGGAAGTCCAGTCTGGGGTCAGGTACCTTAACCGTGAGAGGTTTCCCCGAATCTGCATTTTCCGAACCCGCAAGGGCTCGGAACAGAGTGGACCTGCCGCAGCCCGGTTTTCCAGCAAGAGCTATTTTCAAGGATATATCCTTTCTACATTAAATAGAGAGTGGAATATACTAGCGTAATGTCAAGTGTCAGATAACCGGTCCTTTCTATTCGGTGAATTTCTGGTTTCTCTCCTTCAGCCATTCTTGAGAGGTTTTTCATTCGATGCATATTATCTTGCAGGATTATTGTAAATACGCCTCTTCTATAGTAGTATTATTGTTACAATTCTGGAGTGTACTATTTTTCCGAAGTAAGCAGGAGGTTCTAATGTCCATCATCGCTAAGGCTGTTCGTAAACTTCACCGAATATTTGAACGATCGTTGAATCTGTACCGTCTAAGCCGTAATGGAGATCGTATTTCGCGATCTATCCAGCAAAGTGTCAGAGCAGCATTGAAGTATTCTCTGACACCTGAAGAAGAAATCTGGATCGATCGTATAGAGAATCTGCGTACTGAGATGAATTCATCAACCAGGCAGATCACGCGTACGGATTATGGAGCTAGAAATCATGACTCGAATCTGAAACTGGATGAAATGCTAGCTGGTGTTGAAGTGACGGATACACTTGGCCATATCAGTCAAGTCGCCAGCAAGCCCTCCTTCTGGTGTTTGTTACTGTTCAAACTCATTCGAACCATCCAGCCGGATTCATGCATTGAAATGGGAACAGCAGTTGGTCTGTCGGCAGCCTTCCAGGCTGCAGCATTGACCTTGAACGGACACGGTTCCCTTGTATCTTTGGAGGGAGCATCTTCACTGGCAGATATTGCAGGGAATAACTTCAGGCAACTCGGCCTGGATTCCGCTGAGATTGTTGTAGGGAATTTTCAGGATACCCTTGTCGAGGTTCTTACCGCCCGGCAACCTGTTGATTACGTTTTTGTTGACGGTCACCACGATGAGCATGCAACACTGGCATACTTTGAACAGATTCTCCCCTTTCTTGGCGAAACAGCGCTTCTTATTTTCGATGATATTACCTGGTCTGAAGGTATGGCAAGAGCGTGGAATACTATTGCCAGAGACAGTCGATCAGGTATTGCCGTAGACCTGGGTCTCGTTGGTTTGTGTGTTGTTGATGCCTCGATGAAGAAAAGCAGGTACTTCAGCATTCCATTGAATTAGTCTGGCGAAAATATGACAATGGATGCGTGTTATCTACTCGGTGAAAACCCTGACCTTATC
>CAZUYF010000301.1:0-2273 GCA_964624675.1 uncultured bacterium | reverse complement strand
ATTCTCTTCTCAAAAGCCTTGCTTGGTTTTACGATGACAGTAACAATGTGTTTGATCACACTGGCGCTCAACGGAGCCCTTTCCGGCCAGCCGCTGGCGCTGCTTGCAACGATTGTTGCAGGAGCAGTGGTCTGTAATGCGATCGGACTTATTTACGGTACACTTGCAGGCAATGCAAAAACCCTTTACACGCTTGTGAAAAGCCTCAATATCCTCCTTGCGGGTCCGATTCTGTTTTATCTTTTCACCGGCCTGCCCCAGTGGATAGCAAAGATATTCCCTACTTACTGGTTCATCGATCCCCTTTACAGCATAACACTTAAAGGTGCTGACTTTTCTGATGTATATTTCAAACTGGTAATCGCGCTTGTAATAGGTATTCTTCTGGGTATTGCAGTTGTTCCGATGAGCAGAAGAATGCAGAGAAAACTGGTCGAATAAATAGGGACGGAGGCTTTTTATTTTGGAATGTGAAATAATATGACTATATATATCGTCATATATACATATTATTTGCTAAATTGAAATAAAATGCCTCCGTCCCTATTTAATGAATGGAGATTTTGTTATGCTGCAAATTGTACTTTCAGCAGTACTTCTCATTCCTGGAAGCTCAACGGGCAGCCCGGGAGAGATCTATACTTCAACCTTTTCCATAGTTGCGATGGATACACTGACGGGTGAATTCGGAGTAGCCGTGGCATCGAAAGTTCTCGATGTGGGGTACATCGTCCCGTGGGGAGAACCGGGGACCGGAGCGGTAGCTACTCAGGCTCAGACAAATGCCATGTTCGGGCCGGAAGGGCTTGAAATCCTCAGAACTGGCGCAACGGCGGAAGCAACCATGGAGAGCCTTCTGGAAAGCGACCCGGAAAGGGAAGTAAGGCAGCTTGGTATTGTGGATGCGGAAGGTAATTCAGCTTCATTCACGGGCATTGAAACCATGGACTGGGCCGGCAGTATAACAGGTCCGGGCTACGCAATTCAGGGAAACATACTTACGGGTCCCGAGGTAATCGAGGAAATGGAGAGGGCTTACCTTTCGGAGGATGGTTCCCTTGCAGACAGGCTCCTCGCAGCACTTCTGGCTGGTGATGCGGCCGGAGGTGACAGCAGGGGGAGGCAGTCAGCAGCAATGATCGTTTACAGGGAGAATGGTGGATACCAGGGGAGCTCCGATCTTCTTGTTGATATTAGAGTTGTCGATTCGGATGACCCCCTTGGTGACCTTCAGAGGATTTATTCAAAGTGGTGCATGTGGTTCGTTTTTCCTGTCTACATTGACGCAGGCTCCCCCGAGACCGAGTACGCACTTATTATTATGGACAACTATCTTGCATCAGACGATGTAGATGCCCAGTCCCTGAACGGTCTTGCCTGGGAACTTGCGATCAGACAGCTCCATCCCGAGAAAGCTGTTGAGATAGCCGTAATGGCAGTCGAAATGGAACCTGAAGATGCTAATATCATGGACACTCTCGCTGAATCGTATTACGCTCTGGGAGAGTTCGAGATGGCGGTCGAGTGGGAGCGGAAGGCTCTGGAACTGGATCCGGATAACGTTTTCTTCAACGAGCAGTATACTAAGTTCCTGGAGAGCATGGAAGAATAAACGAAGAGAATTCTCAATTACCTCCGTCCCCATTGTTCATGGGGTAAATTTCGGTTATAGCCTGGAACCTCTCAAGGAGTTCTGATTCACCGAGTTCTTCATCGGTGATTTCCAATATTTCATCCATCGGCAGTCTGCACCAGCTGCTGCCGAACGATACGGCTATATCCATGATACTCCAGCTTCTCTGCAGGTCGAGATATGCGGCATGCGAAGATATGATTATCAGCTCCGTCCACTGCTCCGGGTCTCCTGCCCATTCCCCGCCAAGCGCTATGAAGAGCACAAGTGATGAATCGGTTCCGGCTAAATTCACTATCATTTCCCCGTTGAGATATTCCTGAACTGTGTCGCTGAAAAGAAGCGCATCCTCTGGATAGAGGGAGCCCTCCTGAACCGCACCCATGGCCCCGGGAACAAGCGCGAATACTATTATCGGTACGACGGTTTTCATGTTTCTTCCCTCTCAGCTAGTTGAGATGGACGGATGTGTATCCGGCCTGTCCGAGATCCCCTCCTGATTTATCGAATAGTTTCTTCAGATGATCATCCATTGTGAAATAGAAGACCTGCCAGCCGCTGTTCACCAGTCCGATAACACGGCTGACAAGATTTTCCCTGCGCTCCCAGTCGGAATGCTGGAATGCATCATCGAAAATCA
>CAZUYF010000300.1:0-2280 GCA_964624675.1 uncultured bacterium | reverse complement strand
CAATCGTTTTGTGAGGGAGAGGAGTTGTGTTCGTTAATTCATTGTACAAGCCTGCGAATTTGACCATTTTTCAGGTTTAGTATATTAAAATTTTACAGGTAACCTCACGAAGGAGGAAGCATGCTGGCAGATTCGCATTCAGGCAGTAGATACAACCGGTTCATTCGAATGGCTTCTATGCTGATCATCCCATTTCTGTTCGCATGCGGTGGAGATCAGCCCGGAAGTTATGATGAAACATCTGAACCGGCAGTTTCCGATACACTCTTCCTTGCAGTTACCGATACAATAGGCGTACTGCAGGGAGACTCCACACAGGTGTTTGGAGATATTGGTGACGTTTCCTTCTGCGCTTCGGGAGATATACTCATTCTGGACAGGATGAACGGTTTCCTGTACCTCTTCTCACCTGATGGTGTATTCCAGAAAAGGTTCGGAGGCTTTGGTGAAGCTCCCTGGGAGTTTTCCTGGCCTACCAGTTTCGCCCCTATGTATGACAGCTGGCTTATAGTGGCTGATTACATCGGAAGAAGGCTTGTCGTGTTCGATGATACACTCGGGTTCCGGAAGCAGATAACAGGATTCCCGAACGTCTGCCCTGCGGGCCTGCAGCCATTTCCTGACGGAACATTCGCTGGAAGGGACACGGAACTCTGGCAGGCTGACGACGGCTCCATGCAGGGAGAGAATTCGATCAGAAGATGGAATACCGATTCCACGGAAAGTATTGCGACCTACTTTGCATCACCGATGTACATAACACTGCTTGATGATGGTCTGGATGTTAAACCAGCGGCTATCATGAGTACTGCATCTGTCGACGGGTCCATCTACTGCGCTGTCTCCTCCGATTCCCTCTTCCAGGTATTCGGTTACACTACGGAAGGGGAGCTGTTCCTCGAACTTGAAGAACCCTGGGAGCGGGTTGCGAAAACACAGGATGAGATTGACGCTGAAGCGATGCCGACGGCAATCGAAACCGATGAGGACGGAAACAGGAGACCTATTAGGTTTGAGGTCGAGGTGGATCCCTTCCATAACGCCGTTACCGGTCTATCCTGCGATGATCAGGGAAGACTGTGGGTTCGGATAGGCAGTGAAGCAGTACCCACTTTCAGAGTATATGGTCCTGCAGGTGATTTTCTGTTTGTTGCCAGATGTCCTGACCTTGCCGAAACCGGAAGGCAGATCAGGTTCCAGATGAGGCACGGCAGGATAATAGCCTGGGATAGATCTCCCGATGACTTCCCTAAGGTCTATCTTCTGGAATCTCTGGAGAATACGAATTGACGATGAAGTAAACGCTGAAAGGAGGTTATCTGCGATGACAGGAAGAGCTGCCAGCCGTACCGTATTCGCTACATATGTGGACCATCCGGATAACTTCCAGAAAGCATCCCTCCTCATTGAGAGCATAAGAACATTCGGCGGATCACTTTCGGACAGTTATATCTGGGTATTCCTCAATGACCGTTCAATGGTGTCCTGGGACGATCTCAAGGGGAACGGCATTAAAGTAATGCCGCTGGAGCTGCCGCAGAAAATAGCGGAATATCCATTTGCAGGTAAAGTCGCTGCCTGTGCCAGGGCTGAAGAGATGACGGGAAGCCTCTACAGAACACTTGTCTGGATGGCCCCGGACTGCCTTGTGATAAGGCCTCCTCTTCTCTTTGATCTGGACGGTGAGGCTGACGCGGCACTCAGGCCCGTACACGTGCGTAACATTGGGAGTCCATCGGGTGAGTCACCGGACGGTTACTGGAAAAAATTATTCCATACAGCCGGTATCTCAGATCTGGATAGAACCGTAGAATCGTTCGTTGATTGCAGGAAGATTCGAGCTTACTTCAATACGCACGCATTCTCAGTGAATCCATCCGCCGGCCTTATGCGGAAGTGGCTGGTCATGTTCTCAGACCTGGTAAATAACAGAAAGTTCCAGAAGAAGTACTGCGCGGATATACCTCACCAGGTCTTCCTTCATCAGGCCACACTGAGCACTATCCTGGCTTCGGAGCTCAGCATGAAAAGAATTCTCATGCTCCCGGAGGAGTACTGCTACCCCTACAACCTTCATGACAGAGTCCCAAAGGACAGAAGAGCCAGAACGCTCAACGAACTCGTCTGTATCGCATACGAGAACAGACAGCTTAATCCCGATGCAATGACCGATATTATCATTGAGGAACCGCTGCTTACCTGGCTCTCGTAATAGAGGTCTACCAATTTATGCATGAAGTTCGACAAGCGTACTTGAAATTGACAGGAATGCTGACGGGA
>CAZUYF010000299.1:0-2288 GCA_964624675.1 uncultured bacterium | reverse complement strand
GAACCTCTGGCTGGCGGGTGTTTATGAAGCCTGGCCGCAACCCCCATCAGAATGGCCATATGACCATCATGACCACACTTGTGAGATACGCCACGGGTAGCTGAACGGTAGGGGATATCCATATTCTCGTTTATCGGAAGGGCATCCATATCACACCTGAGGAGAATTCTTGGCCCGGGTTGCGATCCTTCAAACTCAGCGGCTATACCCTTGCCCCCAAGATCTGTTACTAAATTGTCAGGTTCGTATGCGGTGATGTAATCCTGTATCGAGGCGGAAGTGGAACCTTCTCTGCCCGAAAGCTCCGGGTTTCTATGCAGCCAATGCCTGAATTCCACCAGTTTTGTATCCTGATCAGTAATTCGCGCCGCCCTTCATTTCTAGCCTTTTTGCAGTTCTATTTCTGGTTATTCAGGATTTTCTTCCATGTATCCCTCAGTGATATAGTCCGGTTAAAGATGAGCCTGTCTTCCGTTGAATCCGGATCCTTGCAGAAGTAACCTTTTCTCTCGAATTGAGCCGGTTCACCGATTTTAAGATCGGCAGCTGAAGGTTCGATCTGGCATCGGTTCAGCACCTTCAAAGATTCAGTATTTATGGTTTCAATGAAACTCCCGGACGAAAGCGGGTTTTCCACTGTAAACAATCTGTCGTATAACCGGATTTCCGCCGGTACAGCATGTTCCGCTGAAACCCAGTGAAGCGTACCCTTTACCTTTCGGCCATCCGGTGTGTTGCCTCCCCGGGTTTCCGGGTCGTAGGTGCAGATAAGCTCCTTCACATTACCGTTTTCATCCTTCACGACATCAACGCATGTAATCAAATAGGCGTACCTTAGACGAACTTCCCTTCCGGGGGCCAAGCGCCTGAATTTTTTGTGCGGCTCCTCCTGAAAATCATCTTTTTCTATGTAGAGCTCTCTTGAAAATGGAACCATCCTGGTTCCTGCTGATTCATCCTCCGGATTGTTTATGAATTCCAGTTCCTCATGCTTTCCTGCCGGGTAGTTCTCTACGATAACCTTAAGAGGATCAAGGACCGCCATGAATCTGGGAGCTCTTTTATTCAGATCATCCCTTATGCAGTATTCCAGCAGTGCCATATCAACCATGCTGTCCCTCTTCGCAACACCGATCCTGCCTATGAAATCCCTGATCGCCTCGGGAGTGTAGCCGCGCCTTCGAAGACCGGAAAGGGTCGGCATCCTTGGATCGTCCCAGCCTGAAACAAGCCCATTTTCTACAAGTGTGGCCAGCTTGCGCTTGCTCATTATCGTATAGGTAAGGTTCAGCCTTGCAAACTCAATCTGCTGAGGATGAAAGACATCCAGCTGATTGAGGAACCAATCGTAGAGGGGACGGTGATCTTCGAACTCAATGGAACAGCAGGAGTGGGTTATTCCCTCTATTGAGTCCTCAAGACAGTGAGCGTAATCGTACATGGGATAGATGCACCATCTGTTCCCGGTTCTGTGATGGTGTTTTTTCAGTATACGGTAGATAGCAGGATCCCGCATGTTAATGTTGGGAGAAGCCATATCTATTTTGGCGCGCAGAGTTCTGCTTCCGTCAGGGAATTCACCCGCCTTCATCCTTCTGAAAAGATCCAGGTTATCCTCAATTGACCTGTTTCTCCATGGGCTGTTCCTGCCGGGCTCCGTCAGCGTACCTCTGTATTCACGGACTTCTTCAGCTGAAAGGTCGCACACGTAAGCAGAGCCCTTTTCAATCAGCTGTTCGGCGTAGCTGTACATTCTGTCAAAATAATCCGAGGCGTAATAGAGCCTGTCTTCCCAATCGAAACCAAGCCATTTGATATCCTTCATTATTGAATCAACGTATTCAACATTTTCCTTCACAGGATTCGTATCGTCGAATCGAAGGTTGTATAAACCGCCGTACTCCTCCGCAATACCAAAATCAATGCAGAAAGCCTTTGCGTGTCCTATATGAAGGTAACCGTTCGGTTCAGGCGGGAACCTGGTATGTATCCTGCCTTCGTATTTTCCTTCCTTTATATCCCTCTCTACGATCTCCCTGATGAAATCAATATTGTTTTCCTTATCTTCGGATATCATGACGCTCCCTGCTCTAAATGAAATTCTTTGCTTCTGCAGGGTATCATAATAAAGGAGGAGAGATTCAGCAGTCCGTTTCCCTCTTTGCTGCTTCCGTGTACCGGCAAACACACCATTCAGCTAAATAACAGCCATTCAATATGATGGCCTGCGTCAACTATAGTTTTCCTTGACATAGTATTAAGTTAATAGTAGTATTGACTTGCAATGA
>CAZUYF010000298.1:0-2292 GCA_964624675.1 uncultured bacterium | reverse complement strand
CGGCAGCGTTCTCCGAGCCCTTGTAATCATCCCAGGTCTGAACTTCCCCGGATAAATAAACTTGGCCCTGATTAGGAAAATGCGCCTGTATGAATACCCATTCCCTATCAATACCAACGTGTTCTTCTATTGCTGCGGCAAGGTTGGTCATCATGGAGGCAATCAGTTCATTCGTAAAAAAGCCAGGGACATAAAGATCGACAAGAATGGGATAATCTGTAGTCTTCTCACCCATACAGATGACGTTGGTCATGGGCACCCAGTAATAAGTAATGTATTGCTCTTCGATGCCGGTATCCCTGGACACATCCGCACTGATTCCCGCCAGCACTTCATCCACATCTCCGTCGATGGGAAGAGCACAAATTTTCACCATTGGATCCGCTGCATACAAACCCTCATGTGATGCAAGCTCTTCATTGCATGGCAGTGTATCTCCCTGCAGTACTCCGACCATAAACACGATTGTAAACAAACACATGCCGAAAGATCTTCTTGTTCTCATTAAATTCCTCCCTGGAATTTACGTTAATCCCTATCTTGATACTATGCTATTCACTGATAAATATTGTACTTCCTGCTGCCTGTCCAGGTCTGCTTTTTGCCGGAAAAAAAACATTGATGAAACACTACAGTCAAAGGCCTGAATGAAAGCAGAATACACGTTTCATGCAGCGAAACACATTCCTCTAAGCTAAGCGCGGGAGTCAACTGCGCAAACAGTTTCGATGGCCGGGGGTGATGATTCTGAGTTGGAACCCCGTTATGGAATGGATGCAGAGGCTGCACTCCAAAATTATCATGATATAGTTGGAATACACTCCATTATTACCGAAGGAGTATTATGAAGACAAGATACCTGCAAAGCGTTATAGAGCAAGACCTGAAAACTAAAATGGTTTTCCTCGCCGGTCCAAGGCAGGTTGGTAAAACTACACTTGCCAAGATGACAGCAAAGGGATACTCCCACCCGGTATATCTAAACTGGGACAATCCTGATCATAGGCAGAAGATAGCCAAGGATGGCTTTCTGATACTTAGTCCACGACCCAGTTACAGGCTAAAGGATCTTCTTGTACAGGTGAGCCAGGAGAATCTTCACGAAGAAATACGATCCGGTGATCGAACAGGCAGAGAAGAATGGTAAGATCAGAAGTATCTCCCGACCGGGGAGACATTGTCTGGCTGTCCTTTGATCCACAGACTGGACATGAACAGAAAGGTAGAAGACCGGCGATAGTCCTTTCGGATCAGGTGAAAAGCCTTGACTGGAGGGCAAGTAACGCTGCAATAGTCTGTAGTCTCTCAGATGAAATCGTTTCAGAAGTATTTAAGAAATTAAAACTACTACTGACACACCCCGAAGAATAGCATAAGCCTGCTCTTCTGAAATTAGATATCTCAGCATTAATTACCTGGTTGGCGGGGCATCGTGATACATTATCGAACTGAATTGAGACTCTGCGATCTTCTACTGCCATCATTATGTGAGGTATCCACTCTAGGGGATCGGTCACCTCGAAGTCCAGGCCCTACCGCAAGCCGGGTCTCTATCTCTTCGGCCTTGCCAGGGCCGGAAAGAAAGCAGAATATTATGCTAGTCGTGTGGATGCGTTGCGGTCGGATTCCTATGAAAGGATTGGAAGGCTTAAGATGAAGCTTGCCGTACTATCGTTAGCTATCCTAGTGGCCAGTACGAGCGCCGGTTTCGAGACGCTCGGAGCCAGAGGAGTCTGCAGTAGCAGACCGGGTGGAGAATTTCTGAACGAAGGATCCCTTACCCAGGAGTTGTTCAGTACGGGCTCCTGGTTCAACAGTCCTGGCACCGGTGTCGGAAGTGCTGACGAGTCGATTCTTGAGACCTGGGGAAATATCCTCGGGTGGGGTTGCATGTTCACTAGCAACTACGTGTGCGCTGACGACTTCCAGGTTCCCGCTGGCGAGCTCTGGGAGGTCACCGCTATCACTGTCGGCGCCTTCCAGGAAGGTGCTTCCACGACCCCCTCGATCAACGAGATGTACTTCCAGATCTGGGAAGGTACTCCCGAGACGGGTACGCTCATCTATGGTGACCTTGTCACAAACGCTTTCGAAAGTGCAGAGTGGAGCGGCATATACCGCGTGAGAGAGTCCGAATCCGGGATCAACTTCGACAGGGGCATAATGGCCGTGACCTGTCTTGTGAACACCGACTCCTCCCTGGTGCTGGACGAGGGCAGCTACTGGGTAGCCTTCATGCTAGACGGCACCCTCCCATACGGTCCCTGGGCTCCCCCGGTCGTGGAGATGGGA
>CAZUYF010000297.1:0-2322 GCA_964624675.1 uncultured bacterium | reverse complement strand
ACACTTCTTCGAAGAATCTTCAATGAGATAGAAGTTAATAATGATGAAGGTGTCTATACGATGATGGAAGGCCCGACAGCACTGGCATATGCCAGTGATGAAGTCCTTCCCATAAAGATTATCAAGAAATTTGCTAATGATCACAAAGGACTTCCGCGTGTAAAGGGAGGCTTTGTGTCCGGTGAGACTTACGAAGTCGGCAAACTGATGCGGCTGGCCGATATCCCTTCGAGAGATGAGCTTATTGCGAAGTTTATGGGCTCAGCCCGTTCACCTCTGCAGGGTTTCGTTTCTGTAAGCAGTGGAATTATTCGAAAATTCTTCTATGCAGTTAATGCATTACGGGAGAGCAAGGAAAACTAAATAGTAGTGGCGGGATCCTTGTAGGTACCGCAACAAATGGAGGAAAAAATGAGTGATCTTAAAAAGGCTGATATCATAGAGGCCATTTCCAGCATGACAGTGCTTGAACTTGCCGGACTCGTTGAAGAGATGGAAGAGAAGTTCGGTGTATCGGCAGCAGCACCAGCGGTTGCTGCAGTAGCAGCGCCAGCTGCAGCGGGCGGCACGGCAGAAGAGAAGACCGAGTTCGATTTGATCCTTGTGGACTTTGGCGCTAAGAAGATCCCTGTTATCAAGGTAGTGAAGGATGTTCTTGAGCTGAACCTTAAAGAAGCAAAGGAACTTGTGGATAACGTTCCCTCAAAGCTCCGTGAGGAAATGGACAAAGACGAAGCCGAAGCCCTTAAGAAACAGCTTGAGGAAGCTGGAGCAACGGTCAAGCTTCAGTAGCATCCAGCAGGAGTATGCGGCGGGGGATGACATTAACCTTTCCCGCCGTTCGTACCGTACTGAATTGAAATCGTTTTAGTTAAATTCACTTCCTAAGAGGCGTGAGGAGTGATCAGGTGAAGGTTAACAGACCTGTAAAGAATTATTCCGAAGTACAGCCGGTAATCGACATACCGGATCTATTGAAAATACAGAGAGAATCTTTCAGCAGATTTCTGCAGGACGATGTTCCTCCGGATGAACGTCTTCCTCAGGGTCTTCACAAGATTTTCCAGGATACTTTTCCTATCGAGAGCAGCAACCGCGAATTCTCGCTGGAGTACGTTTCTTACGAACTGGGCATACCGAAGTACACGGTTCAGGAAGCGATGGACAAGGGACTCAGTTATTCTGTACCACTGACAGCCCTGCTCAGGCTCGTTTTCAGAAACCTTCTGGATACAGCGGATGGCAAGCCTTCTCCGGATTCCTGGAAAGTGTCAAGGATTATTGACCAGTCAGTTTTTCTGGGGGAACTTCCCCTTATGACAAGAGCCGGATCATTCGTGATAAACGGAGCTGAAAGGGTAATTGTCAACCAGCTGCACAGAAGTCCGGGAGTTTTCTTCGAAGAAACGACCATGCAGCGGGGAAATAGAATTTACAAATCCAGGGTTATTCCTCTGAGAGGATCCTGGCTGGATCTGAAGCTTGATCACAACGATATCATTTATGTGAACATAGACAGACGTCCCAAAAGAATACCTGTAACAATGCTTCTTCGAGCTCTTGGTCTTGGTTCTGACGCAGATATACTATCGAGCTTCTATCCGAAGGTTACCAAAGATCTTGGATCTGCTCTCAAGAGTCGTTCGAAAGCTATAGAGCTTGTTCTCAAATCCTTTGCTGATGACATCATTGACCCGCAGACCGGTGAACTGCTTGCTCACTGTGATGAGCCTGTGGAGAGCATCGATAAGATTGAAATGCTTGTTGAACACGGGATTAAAGAGGCTGATTTCCTGGCTCCGCGTATGGAAACCAACGATTTCGACGGGATCAGGAAAACCCTTGCCAAGGAATCCACATCTCTGGGAGCCGGAATTGAGAAGAACGAGGATTCAGCCACAATGTGGATCTACGAAGCGCTCAGAGGTACTGATGCACCGAATCTTGATCACGCGAGAAGCTACCTCAGATCGATGTTCTTTGATTCAAAACGGTACAGCCTCAGTGAGGTTGGAAGGTACAAGCTTAACGAACGGCTTAACATCTCCACTTCCATGGAGAAGCTGACACTCACTGTCCCTGACATGGTCGCCATTGTTGAAAACCTCATCAGACTTCGCGAGGGTAGAAATACCTCGGACGATATAGACCATCTCGGAAATAGAAGGGTCAGAACTGTTGGAGAGCTTCTCGGACAGGAATTCTCCAAGGGACTCAGCAGAATGGCAAGAACCATACGGGACAGAATGGGACATCAGGACCGTGAAAAATTAACTCCCCACGATCTTGTAAACTCCAGAACTCTATCAAGTGTGATAAACA
>CAZUYF010000296.1:0-2326 GCA_964624675.1 uncultured bacterium | reverse complement strand
GTGATGAATGCGAATATCCATTTTACAATATTATCTGTTTCTGATTCTGGAGGAACCAAAATGAAAAAAGTCAACCGCATTAGAATAACGCAGATCGTTCTGGTTTCATTATTACTTGCTGGACTATCAGCCTCAGCAATATCTGCAGACACCATTACTCCGAATTCAGCTGTGGTATTCGATCCTCATGTACTCAGTAACATGTTCGTTTCAATATCAGAGCTGACAGGTCCCAGCGTTGTGACCATCACATCGCAGACTATAGTAGTTACCAGGGTGCCTTCGTTCCCCGATTTTTCCCAGCCGTACATGTTCGACCCCTGGGGGGAATACTTCCAGATGCCCCGGGAGCAGGAGTATATCCTGACCGGTGTAGGCAGCGGTGTCATTGTATCGGTCGATGGGATGATCCTCACCAATTATCATGTTGTTGGTGAAGCCGATGAACTGGAAGTAGTGCTTCAGAACGGAGACAGATATACCGGCGAGATCGTGGGAACTGACCCGCAGACCGATCTTGCCGTTATCCGGATAGAGGCATCCGATCTTCCGGCTATTACAATCGGTGACAGCGATGAATTGAAAGTTGGACAGTGGGTACTGGCGGTGGGATCACCCTTCGCTCTGAGCCAGACTGTTACACAGGGAATCATCAGTTACATCGGACGGTCCGATGTGGGGCTGGCTGAATACGAGGATTACATTCAGACAGATGCTGCAATTAATCCGGGGAACAGCGGAGGAGCCCTTGTTGACCTTGATGGAAAATTGGTGGGGATAAATACGGCAATCATCACCAGAACCGGTGGTTATCAGGGAATAGGATTCGCCATACCGGTTAACGTTGCCGTTGATGTCATGGAAGATCTGCTTACCCATGGATACGTGAGAAGGGGATGGCTGGGTGTTACTATACAGGAGCTTACTCCCGGCCTGGCAAATCACTTCGGTCTTGAGGTTCGTAATGGCGGAGTTCTTGTTTCACAGGTACTCCGCGATACCCCTGCAAGCGATTACGGCATCTACAGAGGGGACGTCATACTGACCATCGATGGTGAAACATTCAGGACGACAACCGAGTTCAGGAATATGATTGCAAATGTTGACCCGGGAAACGAAGTTGAAATCGTCGTTTTCCGGAATGGAGGAAATGTATCCGTTCCGGTTGTACTTGGAGAGCGGGTGGCCGATGAAGCGGTTGTTTCGTCCGCACCTTCAATTTCGAATGATTTTGGATGGACGCTTGAAGAACTGGACAGAGAGACTGCGGAAGCCATTGGAAACCCTTCTCTGAGAGGTGTTCTTGTTTTAGATGTTAACCAGTCAGGAAGGGCCGCTAGTGTGGGGATAAACACGGGAGATGTTATCATTGAGGTTGACGGCTTCGAAGTTGCTTCCCCTGCGGAACTGGGCAGATTGATCTCATCCACGGACGACGTACTGCTGCTTGTATTGAGACAGGGACACTCGGTTTACTTCATGTTGTAATCGGATCAGTTCAGCAGTTCGTTTATAATTTCAATGAAGATAGCAACTCCCGATGAAATGAGTTCATCGGGAAAGTCGTACTCGGAACTGTGCAGTGCGGGAGCATTGGTACCGGCGCCGATGCCGAAAAGAGCACCAGGATACTTATTCGTAAAATGACCGAAGTCTTCGGACCATGGGAAAGGGGCATCGGGCTTCACGATCAGCAGACCCAGATTCCCGGCAGCTGACCGTATTGCAGTAACCGCTTTCCCGGAGTTCTCGGTGATCGGGAATTCATCTGTCCGGCTTATCCGGCATTCAAGTTTGTTAGTTTCGGCGATAACCTCAGCCATTTTCTCAATGCTTCCCGAAATGATATCCATCTCCTCAGCAGTGCTGGCTCGCAGCGCAGCCATTACGCAGCCCTCCCCTGGAGATGTCCCAAAGGTTTGAGAGCCCGTCCGGGCATGAGTAACGGTTACCATTGGAGTACTGCTCTTTGAAATGGAAAGTTGAGACAGTCTGGTGAAGGCTTCGATTATCTGCGCAACTGCCAGTGCAGGACTTATACCTTTCTGAGGTTCAGATGCATGGGAGGAAGTTCCTGTAAGTTCAACCATGATACCTCTTGATGCAGAAGAGAAAGCTCCATCCTTCAGAATAATGCTTCCCAGGGGGAATCCGGGAAGGTTGTGCAGGGCAAAAACGAAATCGGGCTCGATTTCGTTGAATTTACTGTCAATCAGTACCCTGCTGGCTCCCTCCCCGGTCTCTTCCGCGGGTTGGAAAAGAAGAACGACGGAACCTCTGGCTGGCGGGTGTTTATGAAGCCTGGCCGCAACCCCCATCAGAATGG
>CAZUYF010000295.1:0-2340 GCA_964624675.1 uncultured bacterium | reverse complement strand
TATCTCTTCCAGGCGGGGGATCTCTGAGGGCAGACTTTGCCCTGTCCCCCGAGGGGCTCGGTATACAGATGGGACTCGGAGAACTGTTCTAACAAATATTACGAAAGGTACTGCTGATGAATCATGCATTTTTGAAAAAACTTCCCAAGACAGACCTTCACCTGCATCTTGATGGCTCTATAAGATTATCAACTCTTATCGAGCTGGCGAGGGAATCCGGGGTTGAGCTTCCCTCATACACTGAAGAGGGTTTGAGGGAAACTGTTTTTAAGGATAATTACAGGGATCTGAACGAATACCTCACAGGTTTCGCCTATACCAATGCAGTTATGAAAACCAGGGAACAGCTTGAACGGATCAGCTACGAGGTTGCGGTTGATAATCAGCAGGAGGGCGTAAGATATATAGAGGTAAGATTCGCCCCCCAGCTTCATGCATCCGACGACATGGATATTATCGACTGCATCCGGGCGGTTAATGATGGTCTTCTCCGTGCGAAAGATGAATTCAACAAACGAAAGGAAGTGGTCGAAGGCCTTGAACCTCCCTTTCACTACGCAATTATCTCATGCGCACTGAGATTCTTCACACCCGCATTCTCCGAATGGTATAGAAAATTCTTTGAAGTGCACAGTTTCTCTGACAAAGAAATAGTGTTCGCCCTTGCATCTCTGGAGCTTGAAGAAGCGGTTGCCATAGCAAGGTGGGAAGAGGATCTTCCAGCGGTTGGAATTGACCTTGCCGGCGCGGAAGCAGGCTGGCCTGCATTGAATCACCTTGAAGCGTTCACGAAAGCCAGAGGGCATTTCCTCAGGAAAACAGTACATGCAGGTGAGGCATATGGGCCGGAAAGCATTTATCAGGCGATAACCGATCTTTACGCCGAAAGGATAGGTCACGGACTTACCCTTCTTAATCCTGCTTCAGTTAAATCCAGGTATATCAGTGACCCTGTGAAATATGTAAATGCTCTGGCCAGCTATATAGCGGACAGGAGAATAACTGTTGAAGTCTGCCTGACTTCAAACCAGCAGACAAACCCTGCCTTCAGGGATCTTGCAAACCATCCATTTGGAAAAATGATGGACAAGAAACTGTCAGTAACCATCTGCACGGATAACAGAACCATATCCAATACAACCGTCACAAAGGAGCTCCATAAGGCTGTAAACACTTTTGATCTAACGAGGTATGACGTCAAGAATATTCTGGTTTACGGTTTCAAGAGGAGCTTCTTCCCTGGAAGATACGATGAAAAGAGGAAATACGTTCGCCAATGCATGGAGTATTTCGAGAAGATCGAGAAGGAGTACTTCGCGGAAGAGAACGTTTAATGAACAGCATTCCTCTGTGGAAACTTATCAGAGAATCCATCCGTTCGAATACCCCTTGTGCTCTGCTCCTGGCAGTTGAAACAAGAGGAAGCGGTCCGGGCAGGCCCGGAGCGGCCATGGCGGTTACACTCAACAACTCAGCCAGAGGAACTGTAGGCGGCGGTGTCATGGAGCACCGGTTAGCCGGAAGAGCTCGTAAGATGCTTGAAACCGGCACCTGTTCTCCGGAACTTTTCATGTACGATCATGTGGATGACAATAATCACATCGAATCGGATAGAGGGGGAACCCCTTCCGGTATGATCTGTTCAGGTTCTCAGACAACTGCGGTTTTCCCCCTGCAACCAGGTGATCTGGAAACTGTAGACATGATAATCAGCATTCTTGAAAACAGGGGAACAGGTACTCTTTACCTTTCGGGCACCGGTTTTACCGTATCGGACTCCTCCTTACAGGAAACACATGATTTTTCAATGACCGAGGTAAATGACTGGGAATACGCAGGTCCTCTCGGGCTTCGAGACACCGTGTATGTCATCGGAGGCGGACATGTAGGGCAGGCAATTGTGAACCTTCTTCAGTGTCTTCCCTTTCGCCCTGTGATAATTGACGAACGGGAGAGGGATTCCTTCGAAGATCCGCCATCCTGCAGATGGATAACCGCTCCCTACAGTGAAGCACACAGATGCATACCTGATGGCTACCATAACTGGGCAGTTATCATGACTCCTTTTCACAGAGCAGATGCTGAAGTGCTGAAAAGCCTTGCCGACAAGAATCTGAAATATGTCGGCATGATGGCAAGCAGTTCAAAGAAGGCTAATATCTTCGCGGAGCTTATGAAGGAAGGGGTTCCCGAGGGTTTTCTGGGCAGCGTTCACTGCCCCATAGGATTCTCGATTGGAAGCCGTACCCCGGAGGAGATCGCTGTCAGTATCGCCGCAGAACTAATTGATGTAAAATCGAAAGAGGGGTCGGACCTAACATCGAAATAGGGGCCGGGCCT
>CAZUYF010000294.1:0-2342 GCA_964624675.1 uncultured bacterium | reverse complement strand
GTATATCCGGTATCCTGATCACTCCGCCGCAGCATGCTGCCAGTCCGATAAAACTGCCTATCTCTATATGATCGGGTGTGATAGTATGTTCCGTGCCGCCCAGGAGAGTGTTTGATCCTGCGATACACATCCGGTTGGTTCCAATACCGGTAATTCTGCTTCCCATCGAGATAAGCATGTTTGCCAGATCCTGTACGTTTGGTTCGCAGGCAGCGTTATAGATCACCGTATCTCCGTTAGCCAGAGCTGCAGCCATTATTGCGTTCTCGGTGGCCGTGACCGAAGGCTCATCAAGAAAAATAGATTTGCCTTCGAGTCCATCCGCTGAAAAGGAGAGCATATTACCCTCGAAACGTACGTCTGCTCCCATCTGTTCAAGTGCGAGGAAATGAGTATCGAGTCTTCGCCTGCCAATGATATCTCCTCCGGGAGGAGGCAGCTTGGCTCGGCCGGTTCTTGCCACGAGAGGCCCCGCGAGAAGTATTGAAGCTCTTATCTCTCTGCAGGCAGACGAATCGATGTTATCCGGATTAACGCTGGATGCGTTTAAACATACAGAGCTGTTGCCGAGGCGGGTGACTGAAACGCCTATACTGCAAAGAAGCGAGATCATAGATCTTACATCCCGGATATCTGGAACGTTATGCAGGGTGACATCACTGTCAGTCAGAAGGCAGGCTGCCAGGATGGGCAGCGCCGCGTTCTTGCTGCCGCAGGGCTGAAGAATTCCGGAAAGCGCGTTCCCGCCTTCAACCACATAGACATCGCTGAGTGGAAGGTTCACGAATTTTTCCCCTTTCCAGATGTCCTGTCAAGCAGGGTATGGTAAAGATCCGGGTAATCAGCTGGAATCCATTCCTGCCTGAGGAGCCATCTGATATAATCGGTATCCTGCGCTGCAATATCCTCAACCAGTTTTCCGCGATACTTGCCGAAGGAGAATATTTTAACCTCAAGAGCTGACCTTGTATACTTTACCAGATCTCCCCAGCTGTCCGGAGTTATAAGATCCATCCTTAGGATATACTCAATAAGGGACTGGACCAGTTCCGCATCGAACATTGCTCTGTGTGCTTCACCGGTGATATGCGCATCCAGATCGAACCTGTACCTGAGGGCCTGGAGAGCATGGGAAGGTATAGAGGGCCAGATGTGTCTTGAAAGCCTCAGAGAGTCCAGTTTAATCTCTTCCCCTATTTTACCGAAAATGTCCGGGAGCTGCCTTTTAAGTATAGCCAGATCATATGGGACATTGTGTGCGGAGATATAATCAGCTTTGCTGACAATTTCGCTGATTCTCTCTGAAATATCCTCCAGAGCAGGCTTTCCCTCCAGCATGCCGTTGGTTATGTGATGAACTGCTGAAGCTTCTGGAGGTACAGGCTCCGGTGGGAGTATCAACTCCCCAATTCTGAGATCCTTCTGTGGCACTCTGATGAAGCCCTCGTAGGTACTTAGCAGGAATGCTATTTCACATACATGAGCTGTTTCAGTGTCCACACCGGTTGTCTCGGTATCCAGATAGAGAATTCTGATTTCTTCTCCGCCAGAAACGGTATTGGAAAATAGATCCGGTTCGTTCTTCATGGTTATATTCTAATTGGGTGAGCGGGATTTGAAAACCCGAAAAAACATGAATAGCTTCATTTTTTGGCATATTTCAAGAATCATGTATAATATTATGTATCAATAGTGCAAGTACGTTGTTCGTAATGGGTTCAATTAGGAGGAATCATGAAATTCATTCAAATACTGACGGTTATAATTCTGGCTCTGATAGTCGCATGCGGAGCACAACCGGAGGAGGGAGCCGCAGCCTCATCTCTTGATGTACTTCCTGAAGCTTCTCTATTCTCCATAGCCATAGTCAATCCTGCAGTTGTTATTTCATCTATTGACGGTTACGCTTCCGGCATAGCTCTTCTGGGCTCCAGCGCAGCCTCGGGGTGGATTCTTTCCGCTCTTGATTGCGCGGATATGGCCGAAGTTGGAAACAGGCTGGGTGTCGATATCGATGGAAGTATGGTCTTCTTTATGGAGAGCATGATGCCACAGAGTATTGGAGCGGCACTTACGGTAACCGATCCGGCTATCTTCTGGGCTAATATCGGGATCACTCCGGAAGCAGGAGAACCGCTGGAGGGCTACGATGTAAGCACTATAGCTGTTGATTTCGGAAATATATACTTCTGCCACACGAATGGTCTGCTTCTGGGAGCCGGCAGCAGAGCAGGGCTTAAGAATATGCTGGGCAACATTGACGGCAGCCTTCCGGAGAATCTGCCTGGTATTCCTGACGGCAGCTTCTACATGTACGCGAATATTGAGTCATTCGGTCCAAT
>CAZUYF010000293.1:0-2357 GCA_964624675.1 uncultured bacterium | reverse complement strand
AGACCAACGCACTGCAGGTACGTTGTATTGTACCTGGCACCACCCTCATGATAGTCCATGCCCTTCCCGATGCAGTCATCAATCAGAACGGATAGAAAAGGGGCAGGGATCTTCTCAGCAAAAAGTAGTTCAATTACCGCATTGCCTCTTATCTTGATATCGACAAAATGATTGAATTGGGTTTCGTACGCTTTTAGAAGTTCATCCACGGAAATGAATCCCTCTGGATTCCCTGTATCCAGGCCCAGCCTCCTGCCGGTAGCAGGATCTACACCTGAATTCAGCGTTATCTCAAGTATCTTTACCAGGTTGAAGTACCCCGAAAGGTTGTAATTCTCCTTACCGAACGCACCCACTTCTACGCATCCGCTGGAGCCTCCGGACCTGGCATCCAGAAGACTCTTATCCTGCCTTAGCAGTTCTTCGATGATCATATCTGCGTTGAAGATAGAAGGTTGACCGAATCCAGTTTTAATCATCTCCAGAGCGCGCTCAAGGAATGCAGGCTGGCTTAACTCTCCAATCTGGACTGACAGGCTGGGCTGGAGAAGCCGCATCTCATGAGCCACGTCGATAATCATGTATGAAAGCACGTTAGTACCGTCGGATCCATCAGGCTTTACACCTCCGGTGTTTATCTGAGCAAAATCAGTGTAGGTGCTGCTTTCCTTCGCTGTAACTCCGACCTTGGGAGGAGCGGGTTGATTGTTGAACTTAACCCAGAGGCACTGCAGTAATTCAATGGCTTCCGCTTCGGAAAGGATTCCATTCTTAACATCCTTCAGATAGAATGGTAGAAGATGCTGGTCAAGTTTTCCAGGGCTGAAAGAGTCCCACGGGTTAAGTTCGGTGGTAACCCCCAGATGTACGAACCAGTAATACTGCAGAGCTTCGCGGAATGTGGAGGGAGGATTCAGCGGTACTTTGCGACAAACCTCTGCAATATCTTCGAGCTCATGCTTCCTGACGTCTGAGACTTCCAGTTTGGCAAGCCTCAGAGCTTCTTCAGCATGTCTTTCAGCATATCTGATAAGGGCAACAATGCATATATCCATTGCCCCAAGCTGCTCAATCCTGTGTGCATCGAAAACGTCCTGTCGTTTGATGGCCTCAGCTATATCCTCCCTGAATCCATTCATACCTTTGCAGTATATCTTCCCGTCCAGAACTGTATGACCGGGGGATCGCTGTTCCATGAACTCAGTGAACAGTCCTGCGGTGAAACATTCCAGCCATATTTCTTCCATACTGCTGAATATCACTTCTCTCATTGTGTTACTTTTCCAGAAGGGGATTATCTCCTCCCCGAAGACCCGCCTGGTCTCACTGGATACGGAGTAGGGTATTTTCTCCCTGGAATCCAGAATATCCAGGTCTGAAAGAGAATGACAGCAGAGTTCGGGATAGGTTGGAACAGCCTTCGGAAGACGCCCTTTTTCACCGACGATCAGTTCATCGTTGCCGATATAGACATCCTTGTTTTCAAGGATGTATCTGAAAGCCAGGGCTCTCTTAACCGGTGAAGACAGGTGTCTGTTCTCAGAACTTCTGTAGAACTCTGTTACGAGAAGGGCTCTTTCTGATGAAATGAAAGGGCGGGTAGTAATACTCTCATCTCGAAGGGACCCTACACGCGGAGTCATGCTCATTTACAGCTCATTCCCAATTTTGATACCCGCAGCTGAGAAGAATTTGCTTACATTCTCAAGATGATTGTCTGTATTCGAGGCCATCTCCTGAGGATACTGCATACCCAGCCTTCTGTATTTTTCCATCCATGCTGCATGGTAAGGCAGCAGTTCAAGAAGTGGCGCTGTTTTAAGAGAATGGATAAAATCGCGTATTCCGGCAAGGTTCTTCTCAGAATCAGTGATACCCGGAACAACAGGGAGCCTTAATCTGAAGTCATCTCCTCTTTCAGCAAGCAGTCTGATATTGTTCAGAATAAGTCTTCCTGATACCCCCGTATTTCTCATCATGTCAACTTCATCTACAAGTTTAATATCACAAAGTAGAAGATCGGCATATTCAGCCGTTCTCATGAAAATATCAGGCGGTGCATGGCAGGAGGTATCCACAGTTGTATGAATATTCATTCTTCTGCAGAGGTTCAGTAATTCTTCAAGGAATGGAGATTGCATGAGCGGTTCCCCCCCGGAGAAAGTAACACCGCCACCTGATTCAATATAGAAAGGGATATCCTTTTCAACTACATCGATTACTTCGGCACAAGACATTCTTCTGCCGATTATTTCCCTTGCTGCGGCAGGGCATGATTCGGCACAAATTGCGCATACGGTACATTTCATCCTATCCGTTGCAAGAGGATCCGCCGTGTCTACAGCCCCTTGGGGACA
>CAZUYF010000292.1:0-2373 GCA_964624675.1 uncultured bacterium | reverse complement strand
AAAAAATGGAGGTTCAGGTTTGAAAAATGTTCTTACTGTTTTGTTTGTACTGACAGCGATTTCCTTCGCAGAGGTAAGTGGCGATATAGTTCAGGGATACCTTGATCAGATCGGCGAAGATCTGGTCTACGAAAGAGCTGAGAACGAGTTCATGCTGCTGGCGGAAACAGAGGATGAAACCCAGATCCCCTATATGTACATTCTTGCGGACTCGGAGATGGAGGGGTGCCTTCTTGTGGCTCTTACTCCCGGTGTCGTGCCCGAGTCCGGAGCCGAAAGAACTGCTGCCCTCGAAGTTGTTGCGCAGCTTAACTGGGACAATACATGGGTCAAGTTCGCAATAGATCCAGAATCGGGGGATGTATCGGCAATGTACACATTCTCCACGGAGAACGGACTTGGTTACGATTCCTTTGCTGTAATGCTAAACCTTTTGCTGGTTACTGTAGATGAAAATTGGGATACGCTTCTAGCTATCTGATTTCCTGCAACGGAGGGAAACCTAATGTTCGGCAATATAGCCATATGCTGCGGTAGGACCAGCCAGACGCTCGGATTACGTATATGTGAAATCCTCGGGATAGAACCTGAGCCTGTGGATTTCGTACAGTTCTCCAACGGAAATCTTATGGTGAATTTTGTTGGAGAGACCGTTCGCGAAAAGGATGTATTCGTAATTCAGTCCGGAGAAAGATCCATCTTTCAGGACAGGGAAAAGGCTTTCGGCACGGTTTCCGGTGATATTCTAGAGCTGCTGCAGATGATCTACGCTCTCAAGGACAGCGCTGGAAGAATAACCGCGGTAACGCCCTATTTCCCATACGCAAGAAGCGATAAGAAGGATAAGCCCAGGATCGCCATAACCGCCAAGATGATGTTCGACATGCTTGAATCGGTTCAGGCCGATCGTGTTCTTACCATGACACTCCACTGCCCCCAGAGCCAGGGTTTCAGTAACATCCCGGTTGACCAGCTGCACGCTGATGAGGTTTTTGTTGACAAAATAGTCTCATTCGGCTCGGATAAACTCGCTTTCCTGGCCCCCGATTCGGGCAGCATCACGAACAACGATTTTCTGGCTATGCATGTGGCCCGATCCCTCAAGGATGCCGGCCGATCTCCCGATATCGAAACAGGTTACGTCAAGAAGGTCAGGCTTGACGACAGCGAAACACCGCACATAAAAACAGTCGAGGGCATAGACGACCTGACCGGCAGAACGGTCATCATGAACGATGACGAAACTCTTTCAGGTAAAAGCCTTGTCATGTCTGCCGAAATCGCACTTGAACGGGGGGCTGAAGCGGTCTACGCTTTTGTTACTCACGGAATTCTGTCCTGCAACGCTGTTCTGAGAATAGAGGACAGCCCCCTGACGAAGCTGTACGTTACTGATACTGTCGAATTCGATACTGAGGCCGCCGAGAAGGTTATAGGGGGTCCTGTCACTAAAATTGAAACGCTATCCGTCGCGAGGATATTCGCTGAGGCCATAAAACGAACACATGAAGGTAAGAGCCTGAGTTCTCTATTCCTTGGAAAATGATGGAAACGGTCAGTTTCGAAATATATACTAAGCTGAATGCCGCCGCGGTTGCCAGAATGTGGTCCGAGAGCAGAGAGGGGTGGCCTCCTGGATTTCTTGGCGCATCTGAATTCACTGCAGAGAGCATTGAGATGGAAGAGAATTCTTCCGGGAAACTGTACACGGTGCTTGCTATTGAGGGCAGCAGGGTTGTGGGCTACTGCCGCACAACCCCCTACGGAGGCGAACCTGATGCAGCATATGTGGCGCTGCTGAATGTTGTTTCGGACCTTCATGGCAAAAAACTTGGCAAAAAACTCCTTCTGGACGCTGTCAGAAGAACGGCCGAAGATGGGTACTACCGGATAGACCTCCACACCTGGCCTGCGAACCTCAAAGCCATGCCTCTTTACAAAAAGACAGGGTTCTTCTGGGTGCCCGACAGCATGGTGTACATGCAGAACTACATGCCCTTCCTTCTAGGCAGGACTGAATTCAGAGATTTTCTGGGGGATACAGACTGGTACGACTGCTTCGCACGAGAGCTGGAAGTTGAACCTGACGAGCAGAGAACGGAGACCGGGCGGGAAATATTCAGTTACCTTTTCAAAATCGGAGATGACAGTTTCCGGGCTGAATTCGATCGCAGGGGAAGGATTCTTTCGTCCCTTGATACCCCCTTTCTGTCAGCCTCGGTTAAAAGGAATAGCGGGAAAACCTTCTATGGAAAAGCTGTCAGGGTCAGCATCGAAGGCAGTTCCCTTCCGCAGGAACTTCAAATAAAATCGCATAAATACCTTACCGCGCCGGAATCACTGACAGCTCGAGAGGTCTCGGAGGGCTTCGAT
>CAZUYF010000291.1:0-2378 GCA_964624675.1 uncultured bacterium | reverse complement strand
CAAGATTTGATGCTACGCCGTCTCCCGCTGGAATGGGATTCCGCGCAAGTACAGGAAGGCGCACAATTATAGCAAACAGTAGTATTACCAGCAGAACCAGCGGTTCTTTTCTACGAATTGAATTAGTAGATGTTTTAAACATGAAAGGAAAATACAAGTGTCATGTCAAGTGTCAAATGCTGCAGGATTAAGATTGTGCCGACCCCACAATCCTATTCAAGGGGATTCAGAACGCGGCCGATAAAGAGTATCGTACCTGTGCCACGGTCTCTAATAAGGTAAATGAATGGGCGGTCTACAATGAACTCAACTGATGATTCCCCATTAACTTTCTGCATGATAACAGCAGTGGCAGCCGCAGCTTCCGTACCGTTTTCGTCAACGGAGACGAAGGCTTTGTGAATCACGCTTGCAATGTAGAGAGAGAGGGTCCCGTCCATTCCTGAAAAATCAGCTGACATGTCAAAAGCGGATTCCATACCCATATCGGAAAGAGCGTCTTCAAGCTGGAACGCGGAGACGGTTTCGAACCTTGGCATAGTGAGATACAGGTTTTCGTCCCTCAGGTTGTCTGTTATTTCAGAGATCAGGTCATTCCCAAGGCGGTCTTCCACCTCAAAGAAGTGATCCTCATCCGGTACGATAATAAGCATTGATGTTCTTCTGTTGCTGTATGGCAGTTCGACCGCCATGTACCCATCCCCCATTGTTATGGAAAAATGCTCTGTCTGACTCATAATGGGAACCGTTACCTGTTCTCCATCGATCAGGTTGAAAGATCGGTCATGGGTTCCCATCTCATCGAACTGGAAGAGCCACTGCGCATTGAAATAGATAGCATTTGTGAGTACAAGTTTTGTAGCGCTTGAAAGTAAGTCACGAGGAATAAGATCCGCGATTTTCCCTTCGGTCTGCTCCATAACCCATTCATTGATGATCTCACGGCAGAGTTCCGCATTATCTGAAAAATCCAGGAGTGTAATACCTGCACCGTAATTGGCGGCCAGTACACCGAGGAATTCAGGCAGGAAGGTGTACCCGGTCTGTCCCCAGAGAGTATTCACGATATGGAGGCTGAACGTGCTGTCCTCTTCCGCAGATGCTGTGAGTCTGTGGTCAAGAAGATTGAAAGAAGGATGAAGCCGGTTCTCGGGGAGTGAGAAATTCAGGACATGAGCCATTTCCGTTTCAGTAGCACCCTCGGCGCCTGCGTAGGTCATCGCCAGCGCTGCTGAAATACTGTAAGGGGAGAAGAAGATGTTGCCCTCATCTCCTCCAAGTACTCTGTAAAGATCGAATGCAAAGGAACCGTTGCCTGATGCAAGCTCTCGAAGATCCTCTTCATTTACATCCGGGTTAATGATCCGCGGTGTGTCCGATGATGATAGAGCTTGTGTTTCTGCTGAGGAACACATGCTTAGAAGTGATATCATTGCCATCACAAATAGAATAGAGATTAACCTGCCCATTCTTTACCCTCCGCTCTCCAGTGGAATCTGCGGACTTAAAAACCTGTTCCTAAAGAGATTCTTGCAGCCCAATGGTGGAAACCATAGGATTCATCCGCAGCTTCCGGTTTCAGCGAAACGATATTGTAAATACCATCCAATCCCGCATACATCGTTTCGCTGAGGCGCATTAAATATCCAGCACCGAAGTTGAAACCTATGCCACTCTCCAGGTCAGTATTGTCCCATTCATCCGTATATCCATCGTAGTATTGAGTCCAACCGGAATATCTTGCAATACCTCCACGCATGAAAATTTCATCAGTAACAAAATATTCTGCGATGAGACCGATTGTGTTCATGTAGATCTGATACTTCTCTTCAAAGTATTCTCCCTGAATGTCATCATAATACTCACCACTACTGGTAAACATTCTCCCGGTGAACTCGAATTCAGCTCCTATCCCTATCTTGGGAGTAACTCTATACAAGAACTGTACTCCTGTCGGCACATAGAAACCCTGTCCCATATCACCAGTGACATCGTCTTCAAATGCAGACATTCCAAATCCTGCGAAACCGAAAAAGAATCCCTTGTGGGTATCCGCTATTTCAGAGTTCAGTCCCGGTTCAAGGATGATTGCAGATAGCATTGTAGCGATGAGAAGGAGCATGATTACCTCCATTTTTTGAGTTGAAACAAATAATAACACCTGTATTTCGCAACAGTCAATGAGACTCACTCCTGATGCAGGCTGATGTTGTGAAATCCTTGGTCTGTTCTTGAGAAAGGAGTTTCCAATCAGGAAGGCTTGACATTTCAGTAGAGTAATCTATAATAGGAATAGTTCTTATTACGAATAGGAGATATTTTGATGGATGTGCAGCCCAGAAGGAATACGACGCAGAAAAGGGTGATACTCCACTCAG
>CAZUYF010000290.1:0-2388 GCA_964624675.1 uncultured bacterium | reverse complement strand
GCAACAGTGAATCGCAGTCAGAACTATGTTGATATTGTCATTGACGAATCATATCTGTCTACTCTGGAGAGTAAGGCGACAACCATCCGGGTTCTGCCTGAATCATGGGCAAGGCTGCTGCCAGAAAATACTGACGATGCAGGTGAATATCTTGATCCCGCAGAGACCTGGGCACACTGGACTGATCTTGCCGCCGCATACCCTGATCTGGTACAGTATCCGGTAATCCAGGGACAGTCTTTCGAGGGCAGGGATATCTACACGATCTGTATTACCAGCCCATCCGGTCCATCTGATAAACCCGCGATCTTCTTCAACGCCCTTATCCATTCCCGGGAACCAGCGACCAACTCGGTATTAGCCGATTTTGGATTGTGGCTGGCAAGCGAATACGACAACGATACAATGGCCACCATCATCCTGGATAACTCCGAGATCTACTTCATGCCAATTGTTAATCCTGATGGATATGAAGATAACATGACCGGTGGCAATATGCAGCGAAAGAATATGAACTTCACCATTCCTGTAGCCTCCTCCGGTATCGATCTGAACAGGAATTACGGGTATCAGTGGGGATATGATGACTCTGGATCCAGTCCGAATCCATACGATGAAACCTACAGGGGAGAAGAGGCTTTCTCAGAACCGGAAACTCAGATAATTCGCAGTTTTACGAACACCATAGATCCTATCGGTTCAATGAATTACCACTCCACTGGAGGTATGGTGCTCTACTCCTGGAACTACGTGGATCAGCCCTCGCCCCATCAGAGCACATTCGAGAGCTGGGCTTCAGCGATGACTGCGCAGAACGGGTATGATTACGGCAGATGCGGCCAGCTGATGTATCCCTCCAACGGTGATGCCTGCGACTGGTCGTACGATAATTCGGAACACCAGACCTGCCTGTCTTTCGGTGTCGAGGTTGATGACAATGGTTTCTGGGGCAGTCAGAACGATACGACTGCTATCGTCGAGTTCTGCGCTGAATGCAGATTCATGAACATACTGTTGTGCATGAATCTCATTAATCTTACAGGAATAGAAATCTCCATCGAAGACGTAAACACGGGTATTCTGTCTGTGACGGGAATCTCTCCGAATCCTGTTATGAACAGTCTGAACTTCTCAGCAAGTGTTCCCTCCGGAGCAATGGAAGTTACAATCTTCGATCTATCCGGGCGCCGGGTCGATCAGTTCGAAGTTGAAAACCTCGAATCGGGTGATTGCCAGCTGAACTGGGCAGTTCCCGCAAACGCGCCGAATGGTGTGTATATGCTGATCGTTGAATCCGGAAACCAGACCGCTGGTTCACGCTTCACGGTAGTCAGATAAGAAGAAATACCGACGATTGAGAATAAGTCTTCCTGAGAGTGAGAGGGGTCAAGGGATAGTTGATGTGGTGGATTGATAAAGGAGTTCTCGCTGGAAGCCACAACCCTTCCGATCGGGAATTGCGCAATGCTGCTGGACTTGGTATTACAACTGTAATCTCTCTCCTGGATGAAACAGAGCAGACTCCCGCCTATTCCGATGAGGTTTTCCGGCCGGGCAAATTACTGCATCGTCATTCCATACCTGTCAGGGATTATTCACCGCCCTCAATTCAGCAGCTCAGGGAGTTCATCACACTTGTGCTTGAATCCGCAGGTGCAGTTCTGGTCCATTGCCAGGGTGGTTCGGGACGGACGGGAACGTTTGGTGCCGCGTGGTTGATCAGTAAAGGGCTCTCAGCCGATGGAGCAATTGAAGCCGTAAGAGAAATGAATCCAAATGCCGTTGAAACTGCTGCTCAGGAGGAATGTCTCTGGACATTCAGCGATGCATACACGGGTATGAGTTAAAGATGCAGTTAAAGGGAGGAATATTATGTTGCCACTTCTCCTGATTCTCGTTGCAGGTATTCAGACAGAGGGTGAGGAGACGCTCTGCATAGATCGTACTCTTGCTATAACTTATCTCTCCGATTGTCTGAGGTCAGATGAAGCCTACGAAGTCGGAGTACTCGAAACCGTCTGCTTTATGATCGAGTGGATGGATGATCTGCCTGACAGTACAGTAAGAGATTATACGGATATCGCCATAAGGGAACTGTTCGACCCGGAGGTACCGGTTGCTGATGATTCAATGCCTCTGCTGGACAGATTCAGGGTATACACAGATGGGCGGATACTCTACTTCAGTCCAATACCAGGATTTTTTATCCCTTACGAGGACTTCCTCTTGGGAATAACGGACCTCTAACCCAGTGCGGTATATTCCAACAGGTTAAGTAGGCTCTCGCTACAGATCAAAATTTTTTCAATCCCCATCTGATAGATGGATTAAGATCACCAGCTGATTTCAACCTCAAAACTGCCTTCGTTATTGGCCGGGTCAGTGTCG
>CAZUYF010000289.1:0-2396 GCA_964624675.1 uncultured bacterium | reverse complement strand
ACGAGAGCTCTACCATTTTTCAAGGCTTCGGGAAGATGCACATGCCCAGTGGGATTTAAGAGAGATTGCCCGCATAATGATGACTTCTCTGCGGGAGATAGCGCCTCTTACTTTCATGCTTACCGGCGGGAAGTCCGAGGTGTCAGATCTGTTCTGACCCGACTTTGCATGGAATTAGCATTCACTGACTGAAGGATACAGTAATGCAATGCCCCAGTGTGGACAGTCTCTTTCTCCGGGCAAACGGCAATTTTGTCTGCTGGGACGATGCCGGAAGTGATAAAGTTCTGCTGCAGTACGATCCCACTAAGGATATGTCCTGTATTGTTTCAGCCGGCGGCCCATGTGCATTTATAGCAGAGAAGCTCGCTGGAGACTCTATGCCATTCCCGGAAACCTGTCCGGGATGCTATTGCCTGTCTTTCGTGGGTTCCCCCTGCTTCAGCAGCCGGGTACTCAACGTTATGCAGGTGGAACCCTCTTCCAGGTGCACACTGGAATGCAAAGCCTGCGCAACGCCTGAAGAAAGGGACAGGCTGCAGCCGCCTCACACACTCTCACCCTCTGTATTCGGGAAAGTGCTGCAGGATTTCTCCAGGAACGGGATCGACATTCGAACATTCGATTTTTCAGGTCATGGAGAACCTCTTATGAACCCTGATCTCTGGCAGATAGTAAGCCTGGCCCGTAAGTTCTACCCTGACGCGTTTCTCACTTTAATAACAAACGCTCATGGAGATTTTAATGAAAGGCACGTATTCTCCGGTCTGGATCAGATCCAGTTTTCCATTGATGGTGTGGACCAGGAGAGTTTCGAAAAATACAGGGTTGGTGGAAACTACGAAAGAGCATCCGGTTATATGGAATCCTTTGCCAGAACTGCCGGATCCTCCGGATCATCCGTTCGCATCGTCTGGCGATACATACTTTTCAACCACAACGACAGAGATGATCAGCTCAGAAAAGCCTTTGAAATGGCTTCAGCATTCGGGGTTCACGATCTTCGATTCATATTCACTCATAAAGGGATGTGGTCCACTGTCCTTACATCTGCCGCGGAGCTGCGAAGTCACCTCATCGATCTTGAAGTGCCATCCCGGAGCATTCACATGGACTCTTTCAAATCTCTCCGGAGAAGACAGAAACTGGGCCAATTACTCAAACGTAATCAGAGCTTATACAGAACCGCCCGCAAACTATGGAGGAAAGTCAGAAGAAATTCCGCCCGCAGCACTATAGTAACATCTGATTACTATCAGTTGTATGAACCGGAACTTGCAGAAGCACTTGATCTGGGCTGCAGATTGCACAGCGCCGGGAGGATGCCCGATGCTCGGGCTCTGTTCCTGCATGTTAACAAAATGGTTCAATCACCTGTATCCAACAATGCATCATATAACCCGGCAATTGTTTACAGACATCTGGGACGCCCCTACAGACGGCTGGAAGCTGCACTGAACGATGACTCGACATGAACAGCGATATAGAATGAAAATGAGAAAAACAGCCGGTAATCTCTTTAGATCCATTCACCTTCTGCGTGCGGGGCGATATGTATACAGAAAACTGATCGGGCAATGGAAAACTCTTCATTGGCGTATTCTGCATGGCAATGAACTTGCGCCTGATGGCCTGCCATATCCTCATCCGCACCTCTGTTACAAAGTAGCTGCAAATTACGATCCCGTGCATTATTTCTCCACTGGAAAGAGGGGATCTGCTGCAATTCTGAACATTCTTCAGAAGAGCGGAAGGGAAATCAACGAATTCGAGAGGATACTTGATTTTGGATGCGGCTGCGGTCGTATTGCAAGGCACCTGCAGAACCTCGATGGGGTAGAAGTATTCGGTACGGACATAAACCCGGAACTGATAGAATGGTCCAGGCACAACCTTTCCTTCGGCCGGTTCAGCACCAACGGACTTGAGTCAGTATTGGAATACTCAGATAACAGCTTCGATTTCGTATACGCAGTCGCGGTGTTTGGACACTTTCGGGAAGATCTTCAGAAACACTGGATGAGCGAACTGCGCCGTGTCCTGAAACCGGGAGGCTTTCTCCTGGTAACAGTCAAGGGGAAGAACCGGATAGGTGAACTCAATGAGAAGGATGCTGCAAAGTTCAGCTCAGGAAGACTGGTCGTTATTGAACCCGAATGCTCCGGGGCGAATTATTGCCTTGTTTACCATCCTGACACCTATTTTCGGAATATCCTCGCTGGTGATATGGAAATACTTTATTACGAACCATCAGGATCACCGGATACCGCGCAGGATGTATACATTCTCAGATAGTATGCAACTCACTCAGAGAGAGAGTACACGGATGAGAAATCCCAGACTGTGTCCAAGGATAACATCCCCCTCGGTGGAGATATAGCTGCATAAGAAGCCCT
>CAZUYF010000288.1:0-2429 GCA_964624675.1 uncultured bacterium | reverse complement strand
CTTTGCGGCCTGCATTACCCCACTGGGCGATCCTTCGGATATAGTCATCCTGGAAGCCTGAGAGCCCATTGTAGGCCAGGCGGATACGATGGAGATCGTTTTCGCTGCAGTGGCCTGATTCAAGGCAAATGTCAATCATGCAGAACAGTTCCTCTGCGATAAGTGATGTAGAATAGCCTGCGCTGTCCAGAAGAAGTTCCAGATCGGCCTCGTCCCATAATCCGGATACTTCACGGAGTTTTTCCGGGATAACGTACCATCTGTAACATGCAAGACAATCAAACGGTGAAGCGAATGCCTCATCAGTGTATTCACTGAACCAGCTTTTTTCCAGAATATCAGATCTGGTAAAGGAATGACGCCTTACGAAGAAACCTTTTTCCGAGCTGTCTTCCGCAATCACAGAACTGTAATCCCCCTGCCGTTCCCAGAGACGTCTGTAATGATTGACGTATTCTCTGATTTCCCTTTTCATTGCAGTCTCCTTTCCATTAATTCCTATAGGTAAACATATGTATACCATACGAGATGTCAAGCGGATATAATCGGGATCCCTTTATAGGAACGTCTTGACATTGGGATCAACTAGTTGTTAAAATGCTATCAGGCACTTGTTAAGCAGCGATCCGCATTACTTCTGCTGCAAAGGAAAAGGAGGTATCTTTGAAAAAGCCGGGTTCTATTCCCACCTGAAGTATTTTGCTGCAATAGCGAATCCGGCTATCGTAACGCCACACAGAAAGATTATCTGAACAGGATAATCCCACAGGTGCCCACCGAGCCAGAGCCCCTGCAGCAGTTTAATCACATGAGTTAGAGGAAGAATCTGCGCAAAGGTTTTCAGGAAAGGTGGGAGCATGTCTCCCGGAAACACTGCTCCTGAAAGGAACAGCATCGGAAAATACATGACGTTGGCAGTTATCATCCCGCTTCGAGCGGTGGGAGCCAGGCTGGCCGGAATGAATCCAAGTGCGGAAATACTGAGCGAGGAAAGAACGAATGCCAGAAACACTTCAGGAATGCTGCCAAAAAAACGCATTCCGAAAACAAATACACCAGCCATTAGCAGAAGGATCATTCCGATAATGGTAATCATGAAGAGTGCTGATAACTCCGCCGTCAGAACCAGCAGAGGAGAGACTGGAGAGGCTTTGAACCTCCTGAGAATTCCCTTCTCTCTGTAAGCTGCTATGCTTGTAGTAAGACCCATTAAACCGCTCGTTGCGATAACCATCCCAATGAAAGCGGGAACAGCGTAATCTATATATCCGAATATTTGATCGGGAAACGTATCGTTACCCCATATACTCCCGAAGAGCATCATGAGCAAAAGCGGAAATATCAGTGTGAAGAAGAAGCCGGACGGCTCCCTCAGATAAAGGATGAACTCCATTCGGGTCAGTTTTAAATACCGCGTAAGCATATCAGTCCCTTATCTCTTTGCCGGTCAGTTTCAGAAAAACATCCTCCAGAGTAGATTTTTCAGTATGAAAATCCTCAAGCTCAATATTCCTGCCTACAAGGAGTTTCATAATATCAACAACTGCTGAACTGTCCTGGACACGGGCAATTGTCTTTCCGCCCTCCCTCCAAACCTCAAGTACACCAGGTATTATTTCCAGCTCATTCTCGTTTATGGATTCGGGAATTCCCATGATCACGCTTAAAGCAAATGCGTGGGACCTGATAAGTGATTCCGGGGTATCCATGGCGACGATCTTTCCATTATCGATTATTGCAATGCGGTCACAGAGCTTCTCAGCTTCATCCATGTAGTGTGTGGAAAGAAATACTGTTTTGCCATCATCCCTCAATCCTCTGACAAGATCCCACATCGAATGTCTCGATCGGGGGTCAAGCCCGCTTGTCAGCTCATCCAGAAATACTATTTCAGGATCACCGACCAGAGATAATGCTACAAAGAGCCTTTTCTTCTGCCCTCCTGACAGGGCTGAAAAGTAAGACTCCTTCTTGTCTGACAATCCCAGAGTTGAGAGAATCCCGGAAGTATCAGTGCGCTCCCCGAAAAAGCATGAGAAAAGTTCAAGGGCTTCCCTTACCTTCATTCTGTCAGGGAGTTCGGATTCCTGCTGCTGGATGCCTACCTTTTCCAGGAGAGCCTTTCGCTGCCTGATGGGATCAAAACCCAGTACACTGATGAGTCCCGAATCAGGTCTGCGCATGCTTACAATGCAGTCCATGGTTGTGGTTTTGCCGGCACCATTGGGTCCTACAATACCAAAGATTTCCCCCCTTGATACGCAAAACGAGATACCATCCACGGCGCACACCTCGCCGTAGCTTTTCTTCAGATCTTCGACTCGAACTACTACTTCAGACAGAATAACCTCAATTTCTCCGTTCAGTTCAGGATTGTTACCGTTTTCTTCAGCTCAACGGAATCGTTGGACAATAATACAAAGAAAACT
>CAZUYF010000287.1:0-2431 GCA_964624675.1 uncultured bacterium | reverse complement strand
TTGTGACGCAGGCCGTTAAGAAGACTAGCAAAGGAGTACGTCTGTGAAAACATAATATCATCTGTGACAGTACCGGACTCCCAAGGATGAAGAGTACCCAGTTCAGACGCATCTCCAGCGAATACTAAAGCCACACAAAGAGTTAAACAAAGAACAAGAAGTTTCATATCATTCTCCTTATCGGGTAGATGTTAAATAGTTACCACGAAGCTTGCATATAATCTACTGGCTTTGGACTCTATGTCAATGCTGATTTAGAGCGATGTTTGGGAGTACTATGTGCATTGTACCGGAGGAAGAACCGTATCATAATAGCTGTACGTCAAACGGGGGTATTCAAATGAGATTACTGACTGTTCTTGTTTTCCTCTTTTCCATATCAGCAGTTAATGGAGGCTTTCCTGAGTGGTCCCCGACAGTGGGAGTAAAAGTCACCACACCTCAGAAATTAAGTGTATCGATCGGTTTCAGCAGTATCCCCTGGAACAGTCTCTGGGGCGGTGACAGCGGTATGGTATTCCGGCTGGAACCAGGGCTTGCCGGTGGAAAGATTCATCTGGGAATAAGAAGCGCTTTCAGCATGGTATTCATTCCGATCACGTCTGTTGATATTTGCGGCTCCATCATGTACACGTGGAATAATCCCTGGAACAGCCTTGAGAATGATCAGACCTACGCTGGAGTTGAAATGCGTGGAGGATTCCACTTCTTTATCCTTTCCGCAGGGATCTATCGTCACATATCAGGCGCCGATACCGATCATGACTGGGTATTTTCCTGCGGTGCCGGGCTCGGCTTCTAGGTTACAGCTATTTCATGTATTCCGTTGCCCAGAGCGGTCTTTCCGGTGTATCATCACCCGACAGCATTTCCCTCCAGGCTTCATCTGTCAATCTGTCCGACATGGGCCATGTGAATTCGTAATAGCTGAGTACGGGTCCAACAGCCGCCTCAACATTACCGTCAGGCCTTCGGTAAACAACAATGCAGTAATCAAGATCACCTGAGGCGACTTCAAGCACCGAGCCGCTGTTCTGATCCGTATGAACATCGGCGACCAATGATGTTTCCAGACCTTCTGTTGTTTCACCGTCCCAGCAGATCGCCGATTCCAGTCTCCCGGCGAAACTCTTGAGAAAATCTGCGTCCTCAGAGGTTATTACGTCACCAGCAAGCTCTCTTTCAGCTATATCCTGAAGACGGGTCATAATGGAACAGGCATTCCTGAATTTTCCTTCAATACTGCTGTCAAGAACACCATATTCACGAAGTCCCCTCTGAGCCATCTGAAGTGTGGCATTAAGCTCAGCATAAACTTCTGGTACAGGTTCAACGAATCCTGCGGAGGGTTCCGGCTCCTCAAAGGGTCCGGGTGCACATCCGCATTCCATGGTGTAACTCTGTTTTGCATAAAGAATTGTGTCATGCCTCAGCATTGCCCAGGATGCCAGAAAATTCGAAAGGGTATGGCGTTCCCATGCATCTGTCCGCATGAAATCAGGATAACCTTCACCCTTTTCCTGCTGAAGAAGGTAAATGCAGTGGAGCCATGACATGTAAAGCGTAGCGTGCCAGTTGGAAGGACTGTACTCCTCTATCATTCCGCGCAGCGACTCAAGTGAATCCGCGTAGGATGCAAACTCGAAATCTCCGCGCTCTTCAAGGATAGAGATGGCAGCCTCACTGCCGAAGGCCGCAGCAACATCAAGACCACTGGGCATGAACCTGCGGTTTCCAGACGGATTCGCTCCAACAGCCGGGAAGACGAGTTTTCCAAGGATTTCACTGTCAGGTGTATACCTCTGACCAAGGAACCTGAAACCGGTGGTTTTCAGGAATGCTTCCTGCAGATCGTTCGGATCGAATTCTCCCTGCTCATCAGGCATTGATATCAACTCTCCTGTACCGCTGTATATGGCGGGACCCGCAAAATTGGAGTTTACATAATTCCTGAATAACCGGTAGAAATCCATACTCCAGATAAGCTGGCTGTCTGCAGTGGTGCTTGCGGTTTCCCGCGCGGCGCAAGAGTACTGCGGCACGGATAGATCATCAGCAAAACCGGCGAAGAAAGCTGTTATCTCATAGATCCGCCGCCATTTATCAAGAAGAAGTTCCCCTTCATATTCAATTTCCGAAAGATCCGAAACGATAGTGAGGGCGTTTGCTGTCATAACACGCGCATCTTCTTCTGAGACGATATATTCAGCCATCTGTCCGTTGGGTTCTCCTCCGTTCAGAATGAACGTAAGCCTGCCCAGCCACATCATCGCTTTGAAATAGCGCTCAAGCCCGGGGCTGGATGTATAGTGTCCCCTTGGAACATACTGGGAGTAGTCTTCCCTGTATCCCATTACGGGGCTGTCATCAAACCCAATATGTTCTTCAATCAGCTTTATTTCGGCGTCAACAGCTTCTGCAATGGACTGAT
>CAZUYF010000286.1:0-2436 GCA_964624675.1 uncultured bacterium | reverse complement strand
CGGGTTATGTTCTCTGAGTTGGAATGTATCTCTCCACGGGCTCATGTAATTTATCCTGTAGAGCAGAGCGTACATCCGTGAAGAGGCTTAAAGGAGAATAAAATCCAAGCCCATTAGAATGAACTGCGAATCGGACGGATTTGCATGTTACAGATATCCTTGCGTATACTCATAATTGAAAGTACCGGATTGATATTCTGAGTGTGCACGGGAAGTGAGGAAAATTTATGAAGCTTGCGATTATGCTCCTTTCACTGATAGTAGTACTAGCTTTTACTTATGACTACCGTTCAGCCGGAACTCTCTTCACCGGGACAGGCTCATTTCCCCCGCTTGGGGCAGACGACTATACGATCACCGTTGTAAACACATTTGATTGTCCGTACACTTCTTCAATCCTCGGACTTGAATTCGTCGACGCAGATGACAATCTCCTGTTCATGTCCAACACGGGAAACAACGAGAGGCTCTGGGTGGCCAATGCCAGTAACGGGGTCGAAGTCAACAGCTTCCCTTTGCCGTGGGACACTCCCGATCCCTTCGGTGTCGGCGATTACTATCCCGCAGGCTTCCAGCCTCACTGCAACGATTATAACGATGTCCTTATCTGGTACACTTCAGATTTCAGCGTATGGTACGACAATCACTACGACCAGTACGGCAGGGGTATGGATGGTACCGAAACCTTCATCTGGGAGGCCTACGGCCCTGTTGGAGCCAGCATCGGAGCTGTCTGTCGGTTCAATCCAGATGGCACAGGTGTACAGGCCTGGCTCCTCCCGGGTATCACCAGCCAGTTAAGTGGCCTGACCACCTTACCATTCTCAGACAGTCTGGGGCTCGCTGTCACCACATACAATTCAGGATTGACCGATCACTTCATCTGGCTCTACGAATTCACCGGCAGCGGTTTCGACCTGCTCGGCACAGCACAGCTTCCATCCTGTGATATGTCCCTCGGCCTGACCTATTCCCATTCAAGGGGAACTTTCTTCTGGTCCTGGACTGACGTCAGCTACACTTTCCACATTAGCGAGCTGAGCATCACAGGAACGTCACTGGATCAATCAACATGGGGTGCCATCAAGACAGCGTTCTAGTTTCATGTCAAGCATCAACTACCGCATCTTGCTCGTTATTTGACGTTCCCGCGGCATACGGATTCAGTTGCGCGGAGTGCCCTTTTTCTTTTCAGTTCGTTTTTCTTTGAGTGTTTTCGAGGGTTTAGTCTTGCTTTCTTTTTTCCTATCCCTGCTTTTACTCATGCGCCTTAACCTCCAACCTATACAATTTCGACCCGAACAGTGAAGTATTTATCAGTTCTATATAATATGCTCAATTCTTGAGCTGATGGCTTTCCCTTGAAACCTGAGAAGTATTTATTCCTGCTGTTCTTCGGGTTCTGTTCGTTATGCTCATCAACACTTCGCAGTATTGACAGGAATGGAATACCCTCAGTATTCTTGACTTCGGAGTGTAACATTCGCGTGAGAACAGGTTTTCATTATTCGAGGGGGGAATTTATGAAGTTTGTAAAACTTGCAGTAACTGTGTTGTTCGTTGCTTTTTCTTTGATGGCTGTTTCAGGCAGTTCGAAGGACTCAGAGGAAGAATTCAATACGGTTGCGAACTCAGAACTTGAATCCTTTCTCGATGAACACGGATTCGCTACGTTTGATGGGATTGATCCACGTAATGCAGAAGGAGAGCATCCTCTTCAGTTAGCTGTAGAATTAAAACACTATGAAGTTGCCCGGATGCTGATTGATCAAGGAGTAAATACTGACATTATGTTTACATTAGGGGAAAATCGCGCGGGGATTTTTGAATGTGATGCCACTGTTGAGAATGTTGAAGAACTGGCAGCACTATACGGGGAAGTTGAAATCGTAGAGGTTGATCCTATGCACGAAGGTATGTCAACACCGGCTCTTGAATTAACCTTTGAGAATGATACATCAAAAACTCTGGTTCTGGAGTTGATCGAAACAGATCATTCAATCTGGAGAATCTGGAGAATAGTAGTATTTTCAGATAGATTCATGACCGAAGAAGGAATTGGAATAGGTTCTACTTACGAGGATATTGAGAACAATTATCTGATTGAGGGAGTATTCTGGGGAGAGTCTGGAAATACTTGTGTTGTTATAGAAGCACCTGACATGTCATTTATACTGGAACAGGGAGACTGGTGGCAGCTGGGAGAAGTAGTTGGAGAAATTCCAGGGGATACAGAGATAATCAGTATTTTAGTGGTTGGAAATTAGATGAAAACCATTCTGCTTGGTTCTGTTATAGCCGCAGCGCTCATGATCACTTCATGCCTTGATGGCGATCGAACAGTAAATCTTCTGGATTCCATGCCGGCCGGGCACGATTTCTATCTCACATTCAATCCTCAGGAAGCAGATATTGAAGAACTGCTCTCGATACTGT
>CAZUYF010000285.1:0-2464 GCA_964624675.1 uncultured bacterium | reverse complement strand
CTTCCCTTTCATCTTCACAGACAAGGCTGCATACACCGCTTCTTTTGCTGTGAATCCCAGGTCCGCCAAGCTGCTCTTTGCTGACATCTTCCCCGGTAACGGCTTTAACAACCGTGGGACCGGTTACGAACATGTAGCTTATGTCTTTTACCATTAGCGTGAAATCGGTTATCGCAGGGCTGTAGACGGCTCCTCCAGCGCAGGGCCCAAGTATTGCAGAAATCTGCGGGATAACACCGGAGTAGAGTACGTTCTTCAGGAAGATCTTGCCATACCCGGCAAGGCTTTCGATCCCTTCCTGTATCCTTGCCCCTCCGGAATCGTTAAGCCCAATGAGGGGAGCACCGTTCATGGCGGCCATATCCATGATCTTTAATATCTTCTCAGCGAAGGTTTCTGAAAGGCTTCCTCCGAATACTGTAAAATCATGTGAAAAGACGTAGACCTGCCTGCCGTCTATTGTTCCGTAACCGGTGACCACTCCATCACCAGGGATCTTTTTCTTATCCAGCCCGAAGCTTGTAGACCTGTGGGTAACAAGCATATCAAACTCTTCAAAACTCTCGTCATCGAGAAGGAGGTCTATTCTTTCTCTTGCTGTCAGTTTACCTTTTTCATGCTGCTTCTCGATCTTTTTCTCGCCGCCGCCCGCAAACGCTTTTTCTCTGAGGGCATGGAGTTTATCGGCCTTTTCAAGAGAACTCATCTTAGTTTTCCTTTTCAGGTTTCGGATGTTCACACAATTCGGTAAGGACCCTACCGCTTGCAGCGGGATGAATGAAGGCTATTCTTGTTCCTCCCGCTCCGCAGCGGGGAACATTATCTATCATTTTTATGTCCTTGCGCTTCATTGAATCTATTTCTTCTTCAGCGCTGTCGACCGAGTAAGCGATATGGTGTATTCCCTCCCCGCGTTTCTCAATTGCTTTCGCGATCGGGCTCTCTTCCGATGTCGGCTCAAGGAGCTCTATTCTGGATTCCCCAACGCTGAACATGGCAACGCGGACGCCCTGTGAGGGGACTTCCTCTATCCCCAGGAAAGTCAATCCCAGGTTGTCCCGGTAGAACGGCATTGACTCCTCAAGACTCTTAACAGCAATACCGATGTGATCAATCCCTTTTACACTCATTCTCATTCTCCCGTTTATTATTATGAAATCCGGAGAGCATTTCACCTATCAAATATGGTGTCGTCTTCCCCTGCAGAATAGATTCAATAGCCTCTTCAATACTGCCGTACCTGTCCAGAATCAGTTTTTGAGCAAGTTCCCTGCCCTTCTCCCGTACAATACTGTTAAGTATCAGAACGGCTCTTCTTCGCGCGGTGGCCTTCCGCCCGGTTCCCGAAGAAGCACAGCTGCCAATAGCATCCATAAGTTCTGTAATACCTTCCCCTGTCTGTGCGGAACACCTGATAACATGGGGCCTGTCTGCCTGGTCGGGAATGAGCTCAAGACTTGCGTTCACTGACATTTCCAATTGTTCTATGCCGGATCTGTCAGCCTTGTTCAGAACTATAATGTCCCCTATCTCCATGATCCCTGCCTTCATGGTCTGTACTTCGTCACCCAGACCAGGCACCAGCATCAGAAGAGTTATGTCCGCAAGGGATGCAATTTCAACCTCCGCCTGACCAACCCCCATGGTTTCAACAAGCACCGGGTCAAACGATGCTGCGACAAGAATTTCAAGGACATCTCTCGTGGTTCCGGAAAGCCCTCCAAGGTGACCTCTGTTAGCGGCGCTTCGGATAAATACTCCCGGATCTGAAGCGTGCTCCTGCATCCTTACCCTGTCCCCCAGAAGGGCTCCCCCGGAGAAGGGTGAGGATGGGTCCACAGCAATTACACCGACTCTATTGTTATGCCGTCTATAGTACGATATAAGGCGGTTTGTAAGTGTACTCTTCCCTGCTCCCGGGGGACCGGTAATACCGATGGTAAGGTTTGACCGCTGCGGGTTGTATAGGGAATGCAGTATCGAAGGAGCAAGAGGGTGCGCGTTCTCTACCATTGAAAGAACTCTCGCCAGTCCCCGCTGGTCAAAACTCCGTACTTTATGCACGAAATAGTTTGCCTCGCTGGAAAGCAAGTCTATCTCCGCGGTTGCTTCCGCGGCTGGTTCAGCGGGTCTGGATTTCCTGCTCAATGAAATCCACAACTTCGGTTGCGGGGGTTCCAGGCGTGAATATGGCTTTAAACCCCGCTTTTTTCAGACCGGGGATATCTTCCTCCGGGATAACACCGCCGCCAAAAAGGATTATGTCCGAGCCGCCCTTCGATGCAAGAAGCGCGGCAACTTCAGGGAAGAGATGATTATGGGCTCCGGAAAGAAGGGAGAGGCCTACAAAATCAACATCCTCCTGGATGGCTGCGTTGACGATTGCTTCCGGTGTCTGGCGTATCCCGGTATAGATGACTTCCATGCCGGCATCTCTCAGGGCTCTTGCTATATATTTGGCTCC
>CAZUYF010000284.1:0-2472 GCA_964624675.1 uncultured bacterium | reverse complement strand
AAGGGCGGGAATGAATCCCGCCCTTAATCAGTTTCAGTCCGGATCAGAAGCTCCAGAGGGCTTTTATGTAACCGAAGGTATGCTGCTCCAGAGCCATAGTTCCTTCAAACATCAAGTGAGACATTTTCGTGGATAGTGTGCCTGTTGGAGCGCCAACATCGGCCTTGTTCATCAAGCCCCTGCTGGCTCCGGTTTCCCACATGTAAGTGTAAAACATGTTTACACCGCCAACCCATTCCAGCTCGACGATGACATTATCAACCCCGTTGTACCAGAACGGTGTATCGAGGGTGATGGTCATCCATTCATCGGGTCCGGCGGACATAACCTGCGATGCGCTCTGGTATACGAGGGTCCTGGTGCCGAGAATGTAGTTATCCTCGTATCTGTTCGAAAGTTCGGATACGGATGCCAGCCCTACATAGAGCTTGAAGCTATTGTAGTTCCCCGTCGCTGATCCGGAGGAACCACCTCTCTGCCAGCCGATCTGGCTGATGGTCATGGCTCCTGACATTTCTGAAGACAGTGCTATCACCTGATAGCGATTTTGAGAGCCTCAAGACGCGCAGAATGGGTCCATGCTGGGTGTCTGGGGAGATCCAACCATGACAGCACCTAGGCTTACTCCAGTTACCAGCAATAGAAGACAAACAGCTGTAGTTCTCATAATGACCTCCTTTGAAGAAAGTATTACATACTAAAATAGTAGGATATTGTCCAGTACCGCTATCTATCTGTGAACACAATCTTACTCAGAGTTCATATTAAGATGCTATTTGGTGTAGAGGTCGATATCCAAATTTTCCGGTTCAATCAGCAGAGTGCCGTTTTCGGTGATCCGGGCTCCCTCAACAATACCGCCGATGTCAGTCTTCAATATCCATAATGACCGTTTTTCTCCGGAAATGGACTGTATATGCCCATATGCAAGAATCCCGTGATCCGACAGAACCGCGCCAGATAGTCGATCCTCTGCACCAGTGTCGTAACACTGCTGCCACAGAAGATCTCCATTAAAGTTGTACAGCAGCAATAGAGCATCATTAAAATCATCAGTACTTCCAGATACAAGTAAGCCTCCTTCGAGAATATCCACAAGCTGTACCTGACTATCCGTTGGAAGCTGCATAATAATCTTATTCTGTGTGCCGTTATCCGGATACAGCTGGTTTATCCTCATGGAATCATTCTCAGATACAGTGGAAACCCAAAAGGAATCGTTGATGCAGAAGATTCGATCTCCAAAGGGAATCGTTGTGTCAGAAACCGTTATCGGAGCAGATACCACACCATCACCGTCTATACGCTGTACAACTGTGCTGCCGGAGTACTCGTCGATAACCAGGACAGAGTAACCACCATCGACTGTCTGCACAATGGATGTGGCAAAACCAACTATCTCCTCCGGGTGAGTCATCCATTCCAGTCTGCCATCGGAACTGAGTTTGAACACAAACCCTCCTGGGAACATTGTCCCAGGGCAGCCGGAAACAAGTAATCCGCCGTCGGAACAGGAAATAATATCGGTAGACATCCAGATATCCTCATCATCCTCTCCCAGAATGTAGGTCCATAGAATGCCGCCTGATGAATCCATTCTTACAACGGCAACATCCGTATCGATCCCGGTTGCCCTGGGCTCGGAGTGATAGCAGGCTGCGAAACCGTCATTGAGGGTAACCAGTTGTCCATTACTCTCAAAAGCCCTTGTATTTTCCCCCTCAAGAATGTGCCTGAACCAGAGAACTTCCCCCTCACGATCAAAACATATAAGGAAAGGATCTTCAAACGGTCCTGTAAAAGAGATGACAGAGTTGCCGTTCGAAAGAACAGCACAATCCCGCAGTCCGTATAAACAGTCCGCCTCTGTTTCAATTTCTACCGACCATGTTGAATCACCTGCTGCCATAGACGAAATAACTAAAAGAATAACAAAACTGATGTTTTTCATTCGAACCCCCCTTACTGAAGAAATGCCGCAGGAGAGGTTCTTTAAACACCTCCCGCGTAATTATTATAGACCGGGTTCACATGTTACTGCAAGGATTCACAATCGAGGCTGGGTCAGCATATGCTTCGTCCCCGAATCACTGCAGTACATCCTTATTGCAGAGCAGGCTCGAATGGTGTATTATTTTTCTGTATGTAATCAAATCCGGGGGAAATTTGTCAAAGGGTTTATTCATTTCTTATGACTGCCCTGCACAGATGAGCCTCACCCGAGGCTGAACAGGAGGAACCGATGAAATATCCGTTACTGTCCGATGTCGATATGAAAGCCATTGATGCTCTCAAAAAACATCATGGCGGTGCAGAACACATCGTCAGTACCATAAGGAAAATGAGGGATTTTGAGACACGGAAACGCATCCTCGCTGAAAAGGGTTTCGGTAAAATGATAGAGGAAGCGGAAGCCTACGTCAGGGACTTCCCGCAGGTAGAGGATTTTGAGAAAGAGAACGGGATTACCTA
>CAZUYF010000283.1:0-2487 GCA_964624675.1 uncultured bacterium | reverse complement strand
TCATTCCCGAACCAGTTGAAGTTCCCATTCCCGACACGGACAGATCTCCCAGAGTATGCACTGTCCTGCCCGGTATAGACCCGCTTTCGATCGGGATAGGTATAAGGGCCGAAGAACCTGTTTCGATTCTCTCTTCGCCTGTACGCAGGCTTGCACCCCGACAGAAAGAACTGGCTCTGGACATCAAGAAGCTTGTCGAATCGGACTCTTTCAGGCTGGAGGCATGTCTTGGCGGTGAAGTTTTCCTGAACGAAACTTACAATTTGAAAGACAGCATTTTCCAGCAGGTACACATTCCCCTGCCCGAGCTTTCAGGCGGACTGAATGAACTGGGGTTGACCCTTTTCCTTGACGGAAAGGCAGGGGCGGAGGAAAAGATCATACTTGCCTCCGGTCCACTAACAGACACCCCCGCAGCTTTCCTCACCCGGAAAGCAGCAGTCATCGTGGGAAAGGATTGTACTCTTGCCATATCAAGAACCGGGGTCTTGGGAGTAATATGGATTCCGGGTGAAGGTGACAGGGAGAAGAAGGCTGGAACCATAAGGATCTCTGCCGGGCCTCCTTACTGGAACTCCGATCTGCTCCACCAGGTGTTCGATTTTGTGCTTGAGGACGGCAAGGTTACAGCTGAGACTGACTGGCCATCAAGACCTGGATTGAAATACAAAATCAGATGCAGGATTGACCTCTCAGGTTTCATTGAGATTGAAAGCAGTGTCCTTAACAAAACATCTTCCCGGCAGAAAGTCAGCTTCCTGGGGAACTGGAGTGGAGGGCTTCCATTTGCGGCAGGAAAAAGGATCATCCCTCTGAAAAAGGGTCTTTTTGTGTGCTCGGAAGTGTACAATCAGATTCCCGATATGGCGGAGGATTATCCCAGGGACACGGCTGAACTGGCTGCCCCCTGGCTAGCGGTATCCAGCGCTAATATGACTCTTATGGCATGGTTCCCCGGCTGGGAGAAACTGCAGTACGGCAGGCCCCAGACCCAAGATCTTATTGCAGCTCCGGGAGAAAGAGCTGTGTCACCTCCATTCAGAGTACTTCTCTTAAAGGGAGACCTGAAAGACCTTCTGATAAACGCCCGGATACTCGGCTGGGACACCGGTCCGGCATTGGAAAAGACAGGTTTCATCGATCACAATATTGAACCGGTAATCGGGGAAGGTTACGAACTGAAGCTATCGCACAACCTCCTCGGAAAACGGAGTGGTACAATATCCTTAAACGACTCCCTTGCAGCTGAAGGTATCATCAACAGCAATAATTCAATATCGGCACCTGTAACCGAAGTCGGTAACGGAAAGATTTCCCTTGATATCGCAGGCAGAGAGAGTGTTTTCCCTGTGAGGATTTTATGCGGCAGTGCGCCTGCTGCCGAGCTTTCAGAGAAGGACGGTATTCTGGCGATAGAAAACGGCAGGATAAAAGCACTCATCGATCCATCGGAGTTCGGGCATGTGTACAGCCTGCACCTGGATGGAGTTGAATACCTCATGTCTTCACATCCCGGACCTTCAGATTTCGCCTGGGAGAAGCCATGGTTCGGAGGCATTCACCCCAGGATCAATGATCGCAACAAACCCTTCAGACTCGACTCCGTTGACTGCAGCTGGAGGGAGTTTCAAACTCTTACCGGCGGTCTGCAGGAAAAGGGCTGGGAAATGCATTGGACGGTGGATCACAAGAAGTACGGGTCACTTGATCTGACATGGAAAGTCTCCATGCTGCCGGAAGTACCAGTTCTGAAAACCTACTTCTGCCCGCAGGCTACTAACGAGGCTTACTTGAGTGAGGTGATGGACGTAAGGGGATTCCTTTCACCTGGAGGGGAACATGACAAAGATATCCTTACTGCACAGAGTAACCCTCCGCTTAGGCAGGGAAGGGAGCACGCGGGAGCATGGCTCGATGCCGGTCGCTGGGGCCGGGTGGAGACACCGGGCAGGGGTTTCGTGGAAGTTCATTCCATAACTGACGATACCCTATTCGCTGAGGATTATGCTGACAGCGGATGTCACTTTTCAATTTTCAACATCCTGGATAGAAAAAAGGAGATAGAGGTTCTCTGGTTATTCGGGAACTGCGAGGATGACGAGGCACTTTCCCGGATCTACAGATTACAGCTGAAGCCAGATCTTTCCCATTGAAGAAGAATCAAAATCGATGGGATATACCCAGGTACCGAAATCTTCTCCTGCAGATCTGTATACATGTGCGAAGGTGAAATCATCCTCCTGCTCCAGAAGAGCGATATCAACGGCCAGCTCTATACTCCATCTTCTTTCTTCAGTATGAACTGCGGTATTAAAACCATCCTCCCAGTCGATCAGCTCACCGTCAGAGGTGAATATCAACGCCTCCGACGAACCGTCTCTGAATACCTTCAGCCACAGGACTGAGCCTTCGAGCGAGTTAAAAATGAAACCCCCGTAGTCTTCGCTCTCGTCCGCGCAGTCCGCCATGTTCATGAGGATGAAGAGC
>CAZUYF010000282.1:0-2496 GCA_964624675.1 uncultured bacterium | reverse complement strand
ACAGTAGTGACAACCCTCCGAAAATAACCGCTGCATAATTAACAGCCCGAGGCCCCTTTATGAGGGCTGTTCCGGCAGCATACAGGCAAACAGCAATCGCGAAGAAAGAGAAGCCATGTAGAATAAATACACCAAGGGATATCGATAATGCGAAAACAAGCTTACTTGTAAGTAAAGGTGACATTATCCAGTTCAATTATCTGTTCACTCCTGTCAGGCACCAGATAGAGTTTTCTTTCCCCGGCGGTGAGCTTAGCGTTAATTTCACTTATCTGTCCAGCATTCAGAAAGACTCTTGTAAGATATCCAGAATTCGACCAGAGGGCGACAGATCCCGAAATATTGCATGATCGTATTTCTAATGTAAGTGTTCCCTCTTTCCGGGGCAGGCAAATGCAGCCGAAACCGCAGCTGCCTGTTTTCATTTCATTAAACCCCGGACCTGCGATGACATCACTTCCGTGAAAATGCACGGGGGACAGATTATGAGGCCTTGGATAAGGCATTCTAAGAGGCCTTGGAGCAAGCAGGTGCATAAGAAATTCCTCCGGAAGATCCGAAGGCTCAATCTTCATCTTTCGTGCCCTGCGCAACGCTGCAACCCTCCAGAGCCAGGATCTGCCCTTCAAGAGGCTGGACACCCTTGTCCTCAGCTCGGTTCTTCTCCAGTAATCCGGTAGAGTGCAGCTTGAACCACCCAGGAATTTTCTTGTTAAATAGGCGGAAGACTGGAGTTCCCACTTCACCGCAGTTCCTCTGCTGCTCGAGGCACCCATTCTGTGTATACCCCCAGCTTCCGGTTCCAGGAGAAATGTATAACCCATTGCTCTCAATCGAAGGCATAGATCCACATCTTCGTAGTACATGAAGATGTTTTCATCGAATCCGCCTGCTCTTCGAAGAGCATCCGTTCTGAACAGTGACAGAGCAGCTGTTATGCAGGGAACTTCAGCAGATTCAGTGTCAGGATAGGGCTGGAAATGCATGAAATCAAAATCGTAACCCCTACCGTACTCGGTCATGGCTGCGCCGGCGCTCAGGGTGATGAGCGGCCAGCCCCACATCCTTACAAGAGGCTGCACTCCTGCAGCGTTCGGATTGTTTTCAAGAGTACTGACAAGTTTTTCGAGAGATGATCGGGGAATTGAGGCATCGGAATTCAGAAATAGAACGTACTCAGTGTCGCAGACCTGCAGAGCCCTGTTGTTACCGTACCCGAAACCGCCATTTCTTCCGTTTCTGATTATCTTCGCTCCGGGAATTGCTTCAGCTGCAGCCTTAACCGTATCATCACTTGAAGCGTTGTCGGATATTACGATATTGCAAAGCGGCTCAATACCTTTGATCGTCCCGGCAAGATCCGCAATCAGCTTACGGGAATTCCATGTAACCACAATGGCCGTGATATTCTTCTTCATACACTGCTTCCCTCAGGGCAGCACTGTGAAAGACGCCTGTAGAACCTGTCGGTAACTTTATCCCAGGTCCATCTCTGCAGCACGGCTTTCCGTCCATTCTCGCCCATAGTCTGCCTTATCTCTTCATTTTCAAGCAGAATTTCAATCCTGTTCATCAGGGATACATTATCACCCCATGAGACGAGGAATCCATTTGCGCCGTCTCTGATGATGTCAGGCATCGCTCCAGACCAGCATCCGATAATCGGTTTTCCGGATATCCAGGCTTCCAGAACCACTATTCCAAAGCAGTCCAGCCTGGAAGGAAGAAGGACAATGTCCGCTGCGCAAAGCAGATCGATTCTCTCCTCTCTGCTTACGTACCCGGTAATTACAATCCTGTCACCGAACTCCTCCGCAAGTTTCTCTTCCGAATCGAGGAAAGCATCAACATCCGGAAGCACCGGTCCTGCAAGAACAAGAGTAAAATCCCGTCCTTTCTTCAGAAGAGCCCTGCAAGCCTCAATGATATTCGCGGTTCCCCTGTCCAGCGAATGGGCTGTAAGGCAGAGAATGACAGGAGTCTTAACTCCAAGTCGTTTCAATCCTCTATCCCTGCTGTGTGCGGTGAATTCGGCAGGATCGATACCGCTGCCTGAGATATGAATCCTTTCTTCCGGGATTCCCATATCGGTGTAAAGCCCTTTTTCAAATCGGCTCTGGGCAACGACAAATGAGCTCTTTCGAAGAATGTTCTTCTGGCAGCCGCTGAAGTAGTGGAGCGCCTTCAGTCTCCTGTATTTCTCGCCAACGTTTGCGTGCGGCACCGAAGCCAGACCTGTTCCATGTTCTTTACTGTAGTACCATCCTTCGTAAAGCATGAGGGGCATTGCGTTGGCATGTACAAAGTCGAATCCCCTCCCCACTGAAAGCCAGCGGTGAAGAGAAGGTAAAATTGGATTTGGATAGTAGTACCTGTCCGGGCCGCACTCACTTATTCGTCTCATTATTGCTCGAAATATATTCTGAAATGGAGGATGTAATACAGGGAAACGAATTATTTCAACGCCATTCCAGATATCCATTCTTCTCTGAATAT
>CAZUYF010000281.1:0-2512 GCA_964624675.1 uncultured bacterium | reverse complement strand
GACATAAGAAGACTCAGACCGGATATGATCCTTCTTTCAGGTGGAATTGACGGAGGAACCATTGATCACGTGGTAGAGCTGGCCGAAATAATAAAGGCCGCTGATCCCAAACCAAGGTTCGGTGTGGGGTACAAGCTTCCAGTGATCTATGCCGGTAACAAGAACGCCCGCGATGCTGTTATCGACGAGCTGGGGAAACAGGCTGAATTGAAGGTAGTCGATAACCTCAGACCTGTTCTTGAGAAGGAAAACCTCGGTCCGGCCAGGGATATTATACATGAGATTTTCATGGAACACGTTATGGCTCAGGCTCCCGGTTATACCAAGCTCATGAACTGGGCGGGACATTATGTAAACGGCTCCTGGAAACAGGTCCCCATAATGCCCACCCCCGGTGCGGTTGGAATACTGATTGAGACTGTCGCGAAGAACGAAAACATTGAGGTTATGGGTGTCGATATAGGCGGCGCCACTACCGATGTATTCAGCGTTTTCGAGCACCAGGGGGAAACCGTATTTAACAGAACGGTATCTGCAAATCTGGGAATGAGCTACAGCGTATCCAATGTTTTCGCAAGTGCCGGTTACGACAATGTCATGCGGTGGGTCCCATTCCATATGGACGAGGCTGACCTGCGGAACAGAATAAGAAACAAGATGATACGCCCCACCACTATTCCGCAGTTACTCAAGGAACTCATTGTGGAGCAGGCAATAGCCAGGGAAGCTCTCCGGCTCGCACTCGTGCAGCATAAGGATCTGGCCACAGGTCTTAAGGGAGTTGCCCAGGAGAGAACTATCGGAGACGCGTTCGAGCAGACCCAGAGCGGTGCAACCCTGGTAAATATGATGAATCTGGATCTCCTGATCGGGTCCGGTGGAGTTCTTTCCCATGCACCGAGGCGAAGCCAGGCCGCACTTATGGTAATAGACGCATTCCTCCCCGAAGGCATTACGATGCTGGCGGTGGATTCCATCTTCATGATGCCTCAGCTTGGTGTGCTTTCGGAGGTTCTTCCCGAAGCGGCAACCGAGGTGTTCGATAAGGATTGCCTCATCCGCCTGGGCACATGCATTGCGCCAGCGGGAGTTAACAAAAAAGCCACGGTCCTTGCGGAAGTTACCATTACGAAGCAGGACGGCTCTTCCATTGATTTGGATATAGAGCTTGGAAAAATGCACGTTGAGCCACTCTGCGTGGGTGAGAAGGTAAACGCAGTTATCAGACCCGCGAAGAATCTGGACGTTGGAAACGGACCCGGCACTGAATGGATTGGTGAGCTTGAAGGCGGTGTTGTCGGTCTTATCCTTGACGGAAGGGGAAGGCCGTTCAATCTTCCGGAAGATGATTCCCTGCGGATAGAAAAACTGCAGGAATGGTCAAAAGCACTGGATATCTATCCCGAGAGATTCATCGACCTGGAGGGAGACGAATAATGGCGTTTGCATATACACCGGGTCTGAGAGTTGCACACCACACAGTGGTTCGGAAGGAAAGAAGGCTGCCGCTTGCAGGAGAAACACTCGTGGTGGCAGGTGATTCCGTCACTGCTGATACCATTGTAGCAACAACAAACCTTCCGGGTAACGTGAAGATGCTTAATATTGCAAATATAATGGGTCTTCCCCCGGGTGACATTCCCGAACTGCTTTTCGTTAAGGAAGGCGAGAGTATCGAAGAAAATTATGTTCTCGGACAGACCAGGGGATTCTTCGGCCTTTTCAAGAATACAGTACGATCTCCAATAGAAGGTACATTTGAAAGCTATAACAAGATAACCGGTCAGGCTGTTCTCCGCGAACCACCTATCCCGGTTGCTATAGACGCTTATCTCATGGGGACCGTTACCGAAGTCCTCGAAAATGAAGGTGTAATAGTTGAATCGAACGCAACTTTCGTTCAGGGTATCTTCGGTGTCGGTGGTGAAACCAGGGGAGAGCTCAAGGTACTTACAGAAGGACCGTCAGATGAGCTTACAGAGGATCTTATCGATGAGTCATGCAGGGGGAAAGTATTGCTTGGCGGTTCGTTCGTATCCTACACTACTCTTAACAAGGCTATTGCAACCGGAGTGAATGCCATTATCGTTGGCGGTTTTGATGACAAAGACCTTAAAGAATTTCTCGGGTACGAGCTTGGAGTTGCAATAACTGGTCATGAGAAGAAAGGGATAACCCTTGTTCTGACGGAAGGTTTCGGAAGAATGAACATGGCGGGTATGACTTTCAGCCTGCTGAAATCCCGTGAAGGCCTGCTTGCAAGCGTGAACGGTGCCACTCAGATAAGAGCCGGGGTCATGCGCCCTGAGGTTGTCATCCCTCTCGAGGGGACCGAGGAGAAAAAGAGTTCGGATAAGCCTGCAGGTGCCATGGACGTTGGTTCTTCTGTCCGATGCATCCGGGCTCCCTACTTTGGGAAACTCGGTACGGTTGAAGCTCTTCCTGCAGAATTGCAGGTTCTTGATTCCGAAGCTAAGGTAAGGGTTCTTGATGTAAAGTTCGATAATGGAGA
>CAZUYF010000280.1:0-2516 GCA_964624675.1 uncultured bacterium | reverse complement strand
TGATAATTCAAAGAAGTTACATCGCATCCTGTGAAGCTCTGACAGGTTGCGCAAATAATGATGAGGATTTGAACTATGGATAGCAGCCCTCCTTCAGAAAGACCAGAACCGCTGGGTCGCCGGAGACTGGCAGCGATCATGTTTACTGATGTTGCAGGTTCCAGCCGGTTGATGGGTGATAATGAAGATCATGTCATGTCATTGCTGAAGCGGGATATCAGAATCATCTATGATCTCTGCCGGCAGTATGAAGGACGGGTGCTCAAATCAATGGGAGATGGCTGTCTTGCCATTTTCGAAAGCGGAGTGCATGCAGTTGAATGCGCCAGGGAGATACAGAGGCATTTCAAAGAGCAATCCGGGGTATTACCGGACAATGAAGTTCTGGAGCATCGCATCGGTATTCATTTAGGGGATGTATATGTAAGTGATGATGATGCTATGGGCGATGGTGTTAATATCGCGGCACGCCTGCAATCTGAAGCTCCCAATGGTGGTATCTGCATTTCCCAGGCACTGTACGAAGTCGTTAAAACGCGCCTTGCCCTCAAAACAGTATATCAGGGACCAAAACACCTTAAGAACATCAGAGAAGAAGTGCATCTTTACAACATTGTTGAATTAGATGAAGCGCCGCAGGAAGCTGCAGCTTCACCATACAAGGCAAAAACAGAACCCCGCAGCGGAAAAAAGTTCTGGAAAATCGCTGGAATTGCAGCTATTGTCATACTCTGCATCATTGGATTACGTGTATTGAAATTATTACGCAACGCATCCTCTGAGCAAGCGGAGATCTCTACAGAGTTCAACCGGCTCGACCTGAACAGCGATCTCAGACTTACACCCGATGAGCTTCCCGATCAATACAGAGAACCATTGATGAAGGCGGATGTGGATCAGGATGGTGCCATCAGCATTCAGGAATTCAAGCGAGTAATTAACCTTGTACAGCAGCGGGAGGAACTCCAAGAGCTGATGTTTCACCAGCTTGATCTGGACGGTGACGGTTGTCTTTCCCCTGATGAACTGCCTGAGCGCCTGCGCGACCGCCTCATGCCGGCTGATCAGGATCAGAGTGGCACAATCAGTCTGACGGAGTTTCAGGACTTCCTATCTCAAGAGCAGCCCAACCTTCCGGATGCGCAGCCCAACCTTCCGGATGCGCAGCCGTCTGACAGCCCTGCCCCTGGTCCAAACTCCCCTCAACCAAGAGACCCCGAACAGGTTTTTCAGAATCTAGACATTAATCATGATAATCGAATCACTATGGATGAAATACCCCTGCAGGGTCGCGACCGCATGATGAGGGCCGATCTCAACGCAGATGATATAATCACTCATGAGGAATTCAGAGAAGCAGTAAACCAATTCGGCGGGTTACGCTGAGCTCCAAACCTCCTTGAGAAATCAATCTGAGAGTAGCAGCAGATTCTGCTCCGCAATTCTCTTCCTGGACGGAATTGTCGTCATACCGATGACGGTTTCCATGTCAGCCATAGCCTGCTCAGTATCTCCAGTTTCAATGCAGCAAAGCCCGCGCATGTAATATGCGTCCTCAAAATCAGGATCAAGCCTGATCGCTTCGCTGAACTCCTCTGCAGCCTTCTCGAATTCATCGATCTCGGAGTAGTGGTAACCTCTGGCATAGAAGTACTCGCTGGAATTACGATCCATTTCCGATATTTCCCTGAATTCATCAATCAGATCGACTATGTTCTGCACGGGTGAACCCTGTGGGTCTATACCGTTGTGAAAGGTCATAATCACTTCGTATGTCCGCTCGAACTCATATAGAGCACTGTCAAAATCACCCAATCTCACATAAGCACCAGCGGCAATTTTGTAGAAATTTTCGTCTGTTGGGTCCAGTTCCATTCCCCTGTTCGCGTACTCAAGCGCATCTTCCCATTGCTCCAGATGTGCTGTGGTCAATATCAGTACGTTGTATATCCGCGAGTAACTATCGTCTATCTCCAGCGCCTGAAGGAGGCCTTCGTGAGCCATCTCGATATCATCCTGCGTGAGATAGATCAGAGCCCTGTCAATGTACGCGTCCAGATGTTCCGGATGCTCATCAATCAGGTTGTTGAAAATTTGAATGGCGTTATCTAAATAACCCATGTACGCGTAGCATACTCCTGATCGATAGAGATATTCCGGATTTTCCGGAGCCAGTTCGATAGCGATCTGATAATCCGAAAGTGCTTCCTCGAAGTACCCTGCATCGGATAGAAATCCAGCCCGGTCGTAATAGGCATCTGCAGTGTCAGGATATATTTCGACTCTTGTATTGTAATCCTCGAATGCTTCTTCATAGCGCCCCATAAGAGTCAGTGAATAAGCACGGTTTGAAAGGGCTTTGTAGTTAGTGCTATCCAGTTCAAGAGCGGTATTGTAATCAGCCAGTGCTGCATCATAGTTATTGAAATCCCTGCCCTGCAGAAGAGCTCTGAAAGAATACAATCCGGAAAGCTGCTCGTCAGACAGGGTTACTGCATCATCAATTGCATAGTTAA
>CAZUYF010000279.1:0-2519 GCA_964624675.1 uncultured bacterium | reverse complement strand
GAAGCAGATGAAGAAGACGAAAAAAAGTAAGAGTTCGATACAAGAATGCGGAAGGGAGGATGACTCCCTTCCGCAGTTTCGGAATAAAATGAAACCGCACAGGATATACGGCCATACTCTTGGCTGCAGACTGAACGCCTATGAGACCGAGGCAATCCTTGAGGAATTCAGACTAAGATGCGGAGCGGAAAGGGTTTCAGATCCGGATGACGCTTCTATCATACTTGTGAACTCCTGTGCTGTGACAGGAAGAAGCACCGCAAGATCCAGAAAATCCGTGCGGAGCTTCTGCAGAAGGCCAGGTATCGCAGTTATCGTAACGGGATGTGTTGCTCAAGTAATGCCTGAAGAGTTCGATGGTCAGGATGTGATTCTCCTGCCCAATACAGCGAAGAAATATCTTGTAGATATAGTTGCAGACAGGCTGGATATGCCTCTTACCAGCGGGTCTTTCATGGAAAATGAACCGGCCGGAGCCATATTTCCAGTCAGTGCGCCTATGATCATATCAAGGACAAGGGCTTTTCTGAAGATTCAGGATGGTTGTGACAACCGCTGCACTTACTGCATTGTTCCTGCAGCTCGCGGACCATCACGAAGCCAGCCAAAGGAGCTGGTTCTAGCACAGGCCGAGAGCCTTGCGTCTGCAGGATATCTGGAGATACTTCTTACAGGCGTGGACCTTGTGAGGTACGGAAGAGATCTCTATGAAGATAAATACGGTCTTGTTAGTCTCGTACGTGACCTCCTTGAGAGGGGCGGATTCAGGATACGTCTTAGTTCCATGGAACCGATCGGGCTTTCAACAGACATGCTTGAAGGCCTGGCTTATCCTGGTGTCTGCAGACATCTGCATATACCTGTCCAGAGCGGATCTGACAGAATACTGGAGAAAATGGGACGGATGTATTCAAGCGATGACATCATCAGGCTCTTTGACAGGAGTATAGAATTGTTCCCCGGTATCGGTATCGGAGCGGATGTGATAGTGGGCTTTCCCGGAGAAACGGAAAAGGACTTCAGTAAGACCGTTGAACTTATCTCGCATCCTGCAGTTGCATATCTTCACGTTTTCCCGTTTTCAGCCAGACCGGGCACTCCTGCAGCATCGATGCATTCCGAGATGATCCATACCGAAACGGTAACGGAAAGAGCGCAATATCTCCGTTCACTGTCACGTGAGAAGAGAAACCGTTTCAGAAGGTCCCAGATAGGAACAGATGCTCTTGTACTTGTGGAGTCAAGGACAGATGGGGATTCCGGTAGATTGATCGGTATGACTGATAACTATATACCCGTTATCAGCCCTCCCGGCAGCAGGGAGGGGGAACTGGTGGAAATGACACTTACGGAGAATGACATCTGCTGGGATGTCAGATAACATGATGGCGCCTGATACTGGATATCTTGTGGGAATCACAGGGAACAGCGGCTGTGGGCAGAGTACCGCCGCAGGCTTCGTTGCAGATCAGTGTGCCGGTGTATGCTCGCTGGACAGGGTAGGCCACAGGCTTCTCACTAAGCGTTACGTTCTTCGGGAGCTGGCGGATGGATTTTCAAGAAGCAGCCTGCAGGCGATGAATGAAGATGAGATTCGATCGGAGCTTGGAAGCATGGTATTCGATGATCCGCAGAAGATGGCCGTACTGAATTCAATACTGCATCCCCGGATGATCAGATGGGCTTCGACTTCCGCTGCACTCATGGGAAACAGCAGAGGGATACGGGTTCTTGAAGGAGCTCTTATCTACGAACTGGAGATAGACAGATATCTCGATTACATTATCGTTATTGAAGATACAGCTGACCGATGCGCAGAACGTCTTGCTGCGCGGGATGATATTTCCGAAGAATACGCATTGAAAAGATGGAAGAGACAGCTGCCTATTAATACAAAGGTATCCAGAGCAGACTATGTAGTCCGGAATTCGAAGGATCCGGATTACATGAAGCAGCAGATTCTTAATATATTCGTTGATATTGAAAAGAGATTACTCATTTAAATCGGGAGAGAATATGGCGCACAAAACCAGAAAGAAGCTTACAAAATCCGAACTTAAGAAGGATCCAGTCAATGAGGCCCTGATGAACGGAATGTACTTCCTGCAGCATCATACGAAACAGTTCATTATAGGCGGAATTGCGTTAATCGTTGCTGTTCTTGTCGTTCAGTCGCTATCCGGTAACGCTGATAGACAGGCCAATGAATCCCTTGCTCAGTTTTACCTTGCCGGTCAGATGTACAATATGGGGATGGAGAATCTCCGGTACGGTGATATAGAAACTTCCATAGGGCAGCTTCAGGGCGCTCAGCAGATAGCTAGTAACAACTACCGTACATATCCAGGAAGAGAATCCGGCAGGCGTTCAGCAATACTTGCTGCCAAGATCGGGATAGTATTCGGTATGCACAGCGAAGTTATTCCTGAGCTTCAGGATTTCATCGCCACCGACCCAGGTACGGATCTTGAGAATTCCGCCAGTCTGCACCTCGCAATAGCACTTGAGAATAGAGGCGG
>CAZUYF010000278.1:0-2520 GCA_964624675.1 uncultured bacterium | reverse complement strand
TTACAGAATACAGGGACATTTTTCTGCACTCCTTTGAACTCTGGCCTGCTGCTCCGGTTCATGCCGGCGCTTACGATGAGTTAAGGCTGGAAATACTCAACGACAGGGATTTTGCTGCTTCCATTGCCGATCCATTCTATAGTGGAGGTCTCTGGAACGAATTGTACGACATTGCTCAGAGCTCCGCTGATCCCGACCCGCATCTGTGGTATCTTGCTGCACGTACAAGGGACAGGCTGGGTTTTTACGAGACAGCGGTCAGCATGCTTGATGAATATCTTGTCAGATGGCCCGACTGCGAGGATGCACCCAATACAATGATATACCTCGGACGGGATCTCGGACGGTCAGGTGACTGGCAGAGAGGGCTTGCGGTTCTGAAGCAGTACGGGGAGGCTTTCCCGGAGCATTACAGGATCGGGAATCTTCCCTGGTATATCGGTGATCTGCTGGTAGAGAACAGGCTCTGGCAGCAGGCCATCCCATGGTTCGGGATGACTCTTGAACTTTACCCGCACAATGTTACTGCCGACGATGCGCATTTCTATCTCTGTTTTTCGCTCATCAAGTCCGGAAGGATCCCCGATGCCTTACTCGAACTGGAGACTTTCATCTCCAGATGGCCGGGCAGTGTATACCTGTCATCCGCGAAGTACTGGCTTGGCAAGCTCCTCTTTACAGAGGGTAACCCGGAGGGCGCGGTTGTACTGGAGAACCTGATCCAGTCTGCTCCCACGAGCCTTCCCGCCTTTTTCGCAAGGGAGCTTCTGGGGCAATCGCCCTGGGAGCCTGAGTTCACCGAAGAACCTCTGGATGAATGGATGATTCGGCATGGGCACTCTCCTGCCCAACCGCCGGAAGCCGCACTCAGAGGGTTGTTTCTCCAGGAAGCCGGATTGAGACATTTTGCCGAAGGTGAGTTCAGGAAAGCGGAAGAGATTGTCGGCGGACCCGATTATCTGGCTCCCTTCTATCTGGAACACGATGTATGGGAACGCAGACCAATATCCGGTTACAACATGTGGGATCTGTCGGGCAATGACAGCGACAGACCCAGGGAACTCTGGATGCTGCGCTTCCAGATGGCATGGCCGGAGCTGGTTGTCCCGGCAGGGGAAAAATACGGACTGGATTCCCTCTTTGCATGGGCGATAATAAGGAATGAAAGCATGTTCCAGCCGACCTGCTACTCTGTTGCGGGAGCAAGAGGTCTTATCCAGATGATCCCGAGTACCTCTGAATACGTTGCAATTGAACAGGGATGGAGCGATTACTCCCCTGACAGGCTTTACGACCCGGCCGTGTCCATCGAATACGGAATCAGTTACATCTCAGGAGTTAATACGGAACTGGGAGGTGACCCTGTATTCACCGCAGCCGCATACAATGGGGGGCCTCATAACGCTGTTCACTGGGGCGCACAGGACATGGAGCCCGATGAATTCTTTTCACTGATAACCTACAATGAAACGAAGAGTTATACTCAGAATGTCCATCATGCCTACATGATATATAAGGCGCTGTATCTTAGATAAACTCTTCGGTGGTGAACACTTTCAGTACTTCACCATCTGGCACCAGCTCTATCCAGGCAATATATCTGCCGTCTGATGAGAGGACCGGCTGAGTTGCCCATTCTCCCTGCCGGGATGCCTGGGTGAGATAATCGGATTCTCTGTCCATTATCCATACCGTTGTAGGATCTTCCCAGGAACGTTCGAAATCAACCACCGGGAAAGGATCTTTCCTGCAGAATGCCAGTAACTGTCCATTCAGGACAGCGGAGACCTGGCTTGCATTATCCATGAATACTTTATCGGCGCCCGATTCTATGTTGAGAAACCTGAGCTCCCACTCGCTCCATCCACCTATCTGGAACAGCAGGACCCTGTCGGTAATCCATACCGGATTCGATTCATGCCATGTACCCTGGTTGTAGAAAGTCTTATCAGCTCTACCGCGGGCACCTGAGGGTGCTGAGGTTCCGATGATGTAGAGCTCCTCGTACCCGCTGGGATTCGTATAGAAATTCACGCATGCGATATTTTCTCCATCCGGGGATATCACCGGAGCGTTCAACCAGGCTTCCGAATACTCAGGTAGAAGAAGAAAAACCTCGTCCGAAAAAAGGCCCGTTACGAAAATATCGCTGCCAAGAAAATATGTGGTAAAACAGAGGACCGGATCACGGTAATGCCCCAGCGGATCGAATGTGCAGGCCACCGCTCTACCAATGTGAACAGGCTGCCTGCAGGTTTGAGGGTTGTCCACCTGAAAGTAGCGCACATTTCCGTCCAGAATAAAGGCTACCCATTCTCCATCTGGAGTGAATGCGGGAGATGCCGTTTCACCCTCTATAACTGTTACCTGCCCATCATCACGTGTCCATATTACAAGCCTGTCATCAAGGGCTGCCACAAGCACATCATCTACAGGTGACCAGGCGAGATCGGGAGGGTAGTCGTCGTATCCATTCCCGTACACATCCGGTAGAAGGGTGAAGGCAGTCATAACAGCAAT
>CAZUYF010000277.1:0-2537 GCA_964624675.1 uncultured bacterium | reverse complement strand
GATTCAGCTGGAGTTGTATCAAGGGCATCGGTTATGGCTGCTGCTTTCTTCGTAGTATCGTGGATTCATATTCCCCTGCCCCCGGTCAGCGTTCACCCGATTCTTGCAGGTCTGATGGGGATTCTGCTCGGCTGGATATCTTTCCCGGCCATTCTTGTCGGGCTGTTTTTCCAGGCAGCGATGTTCGGTCATGGAGGTTTTACAACTCTCGGAGTAAATGCTCTTTCAATGGGTGGAGCCGCACTGCTTGCATGGGCTCTGTACCGAATGCTTAGAGGAAAGTCGGGAGAAAGAGCTGTCCTCATATCAGGGTTTGTTGCCGGGTTTGTTGGAGTATCATTCGCCGTGATTGCCGTTGGCTCTGTCCTGATCCTGACGATACCTTCATATATAAATACTGAAGCGGAAGTGTCCGCTGTTCTCGTCATGGCAGCGGCACACCTCCCGCTGGCCCTGGCAGAGGGAGTATTCACAGCTCTTGTCGCCCGGTTTCTTCTTAGAGTTAAACCTGATATGCTTATGTAACATGCTGCCGCAAACACGTCGAATGAGAGTATTCGAGAACTGGGATGCTACCTTGAAAATTCCCAGTCTTTTTCTTCTGATGATGTCCATGGCATTGATCAGGGATCAGCAGCTGATTCCTCTTCTGCCATGCATCGCCGCGGTCCTGTTCATCGCATCAGGAATTCCTCTGTCGCTGCTTCTGACCCGGTTTCGCGCCCCTGTTGTTTTTCTACTGTTCGTCAGTGTATTCCTCATACTTTTTTCAGAAGGTGAAACTCTTGTAAGAATAGGTCCTGTTGTCCTGAAATCGCAGGGAGCCATTCTTGCATTGAATACATGCGTGCGGGTTTTGAGTGTTATTTCTGTGGGAATAGTTATGATCCGGACCACACCTCTTTCCGGTTTGCCTGGTAAACTGAAAAGGATGATGATTCCCCGCATTCTTGTTGATATCGGTATTATGACCGGCAGGTATATAATGGTCATAGGTGAAGATTACCGGAAAATGAAAACCGCCAGGAAACTGAGGGGTTATGTCCCCGGGAAGAGTTTGACCCGAAGGTTCGGGGTCATAGTGCCAACAGCGGCCACATTACTCATTAAAGGATTTCAGCAGTCCGAGAGGGTTTTCAATGCGATGCGAATGAGAGGTTATGGAATCGATTTCACTGGTGAAGACAGAAGTTGTACATTAGAAAGGCCTTCGATTTCTAGCTTCCTGATGTTTTTTGCTACCGTAGCTGTATCTCTCCTTCTGATAGTTCTGGAGATAACTGTTGAAACCGCGTAAATCGGAGAAGAGTATGCAGAATGGTTACCATGTATCCGTTCAGGATCTGAAATTTTCCTTCCCACTGCAGGACCCTGTTCTCAAAGGTGTTGATATTGAGGTGAACCCTGGAGAAAAGGTGGGAATAATCGGACCGAACGGATCGGGCAAGACTACACTTTTTCTGCTTCTAGCGGGGATGCTTGCCCCTGATTTAGGTTCCTTGGCCGTTCTTGATTCCCCGGTAAAGAAGGGTAATTTTAACAGCAACCTTGGTTTTGTATTTCAGAACCCTGATGATCAGCTCTTCTGCCCCACCGTAAGGGATGACCTGGCCTTTGGTCTTCTTAATATCGGTTATTCCAAAGTAGAAGCTGATTCAATGATAGACGCCTACCTGACCCGTGTGGAGATGTCTGATCTGGCAGAAAGACCACCCCACAATCTATCCGGTGGTGAGAAAAGAATGATTTCGATAGCCGGGGTTATCATTATGAATCCAGCTGTTGTGTTGCTTGATGAACCGGAATCCAGTCTTGACAGCAGGGCAAGGAGGCAGCTCATCGAGTTCCTCCGGAAATCAAATGAAACGCTTCTGATAGCTTCCCATGATCTCGAATTTCTGCTTGAAACCTGCGAAAGAACGGTATTGCTTGATAACGGCAGGATATGTGCTGACGGGGAATCAAGGGAGATAATGGGGGATGAACCGCTGATGAATTCCCACGGTTTTGAAAAACCGCATTCTCTCGTTCCCCATGCTGAACAACATCACAAAAAACAACCCACTAACTAAGATTATTTAATAAGTGACCAGAAGTGACGCCCGGCCCCGTTAGCGCCCGGCCCGGTTAGATATCCCCCACGATTTCCACGTAGAAATCAATCTCATATACAAGATTCAAGCTGTCAGCAGTGTTCTCCTCATAGATAAGGGAATCCTGCGATATAAAGACACCATTGCTGTCACCGTCAACATCCGTCACTATCACCAGAATTTCCAGCGGGTCACCATGCCCGGTGGAAAAGGTTCTATGGTATTCATAATACCCATTTGAATCTGTACTTGTATTCACCGAACCTGGCGGTTCCACTATTACAAGGGCCCCTGGGATCGCAGATGAATCGGACGCTGCTTTAACATATCCGGAGATATCAACGTTATTAAACGTGCCCTGATCACCGATGCATCCTGTTGATGAAACCATTGCGAGAATTACCGAAATGGTAACTATCGATACAATGAGAACTCTATTCCTGA